>JAEOSO010000103.1 GCA_016840315.1 Candidatus Borrarchaeota archaeon
AGGTGTAATTTGCAAAGCCTTCTCGTAATATTCTATTGCATCTTGGTATTGTCTTTCATCATATAAGAGGTCGCCAAGGTTTCTTAAAGCGAACTTATAATTCGCGTCAATGTCCAATGCTTTCTCGTATGCTTTTCTGGCGTTTTCGAAATCACCGAGGTTGTAGTACGCATTCCCCAAACCGTTGAGCGCGCTTATATACGTTGGATCTAAATCTACCGTTTTCAAATAATATTCAAGTGCTTCTTCATTTTCGCTGAGTTCGACGAGTAAATCACCCATGTTTTTCCAAGCATACTTGAAATTTGGATCGATCTCTATTGCCATTTTGTACGCTTCTTTTGCCTCTTCGTACGCATTTTGGTTCCATAACGCGTTACCGAGCCCATTATAAGCGGAGACGTAATCCGCATCAAGTTCAATGGCTTTCTTATAACCCTCTTCGGCAAGCTTATACTCACCATTATCTATGTATACATCTGCAATGTTACGGTAAGGAAAGTTGAAATTCGGATCTAACTCAATTGCCTTTTTGTAGGCATCTTCAGCGTTCTTATAATCATTGATGTTATGATAGGCGATTCCAAGGTTATTCCATGCGTTAGATTCATTGGGGAGTCTTTGTTCAATAGCTTCCTTGTGACAACGGATAGATTCTTCATATTCCCCAACCTTATTGTATACATATCCCAGATTATCCCAAGCTGCACCATCAGTTGGATCTAGCTCTATTGACTTTTTATAGTATTCAATTGACTTGTCGTATTCGTAGAGGTTGGACCACATCAAACCAAGGTTAAACCAAGCCGCTTGATAATCTGGTTTTGCCTCAATGACCTTCTCATAAAGTTCTATCGCACCTCGATAATCTCCTCGCTCACCCTTGTCGAAAGCTTCATTAAACCACATTTCGTAATCGTCAGACATGACTAAAAGCCTCAAAAGTTAATGAAAAATAAGTTATTAATGTCATTGAGATTGTCGTTTGCCTTTTTGACCTTTCTTTTTTTCGTCATCATCTGTGACGACATCATCTGTTGCGAAAGGTATTTCTATAGAGTTTTCCTGAAAACTGATATCATCTTCATTTGTAGTTGTTGGAGACACATCCTTTTCAGGTACGGGATCAGTTTCAGATTCAGGCGAAAATGATTGTGAAAACATAGTTTTCATCATGTCGGCGAAGGGATTAGGCATATCTTGCCCAGGACTATCGCTACTTTCATTCTGTAGCCCTTGCATACTTTGAGTCAAACCTTTGAATAACTGTTCCATCATATTTCCAAATAATGAAGTAGGATCATTTTCTTTCGAGCCCTCTGTCTCAGTAGGGATTCCAACATTTCCACTCATCAGCTTTTCGAAAAATTCGCCTAGTCCCTTTGTTAGATTATTCATAAAGTCTTGATTAATTTCAATACCATGTTCGCTCTTAACATGAGCCATTAATTCCTCGGGAGAGCTAAATTTTACCCCACACATTGGACAATTCAATTTTTTCACCAACAACAAATGGACAGCTTTTTTTATTAGTGTTTGTTAGTAGTCAAAAAGTTCAATAAGTTGCAAAATATAGTGGGGATAATAAGTTGTTTTATCGCGATTTTTTGTATCTATAAAAAGGGGATAAAGGGAAATTACCCCGTATAACGTACAGCTTGTGCAGGGGTCATCCGAAGGGCTTTATATGCTGGGAAAGCAGTACCCACCACCGCAACGACTATTCCGAGAATGGCCACTATGAGAGTTTGAAGGAGAGGAAACACGAATTCCACTTCGTACGGTGTAAAGCCGATTTCTTTGAAATGTGGAAGATAACTTGCAGCCAGAATGTAACCGTTTATGATTCCCACTGACAGTCCCAGAACAGCTAAGAGTAATGATTCGCCGAGGAGGAGTTTGATTATCTCAGATCTATAGTATCCAACGGAGCGAAGCAATCCGATTTCACGTTGTCTTTCCTGGACAATTCGTATCATTGTTGTAGCTAAACAAAGTAAAGCTATTATGATAGATGACGATGAAAGTGTAGCCATAAATTGCGTAGTTTCGCCCACATTGACCCGCCAGTCATCTACGATGTCTTTTGTCTTTATAATGCTTAGATTATACTCATCGCCATATAAATCAAGAATCTTTTGTGCAACCTTATCTTGATCAACGTCCGTACCATTCCAATGTTGAGTTCGAAGTTTAACGTAAAAAATATGCACATCATCATCAAAACCGAAATCGTAGTATTTTTCTAGATCAATAATGCAGAAATATCCACCACTCGGGTAACCAATCAAGTCATTGCGTACAATACCAATGATAGTAAATTCTGTAGAATTTCCATGAGCAGAGATTTCAAGTTTTGTTTTTTGACCCACTTTTACATGGAGTTCATCTGCAAGTCTGTCACTTATGATACACTTGTTATCTCCTGTTCCTCCTAATTGGTCAAAGAGAGCGAGGGTATCTGTCACATTCGGATCAGGTTCAATTAAATCCTGCTCAATAGCAAGAGGATAGGTTGAAGAATTAACGGCGACTAATAAAGAAGTCTCTTCCTGGTCCCAGATTTCAAATTTTGCCCCAGTCAGTTCAGCAACGCTTACTCCTGGTCTCCATTCTTCAGTAGGCGTGTCATTCGTCCAATACACACCTTCTATTCGCGATAGATTCCCTGCTAGATTTGGTGGAGCACCGGTATTTGTTGTCACTATTATGTCCATATTGAGTCCTTCCTCAATGTAATGAGTTACGCCTATTGTCACAGCTGTGTTAATTGATGCAAATAAGATCGATAGAGAGATCGCTATCGTGAAAATTCCAAAAGTAAGAGTCGATCGAAGTGGACGGCGTGTTAGGTTTCTACTAGCAATTTTAGCTACTGTTCGAAAGGCAGGTATACTATTCAATAATCGATAAAAGCCCCGCGATACAATGTTAAGAAGTGATCCGCAGAGAATTATGCTTCCAACAAGTAAAAGGATCTCACTCAAATAGGAAATCGCGGTAATTGTAATGAGTACTCCAGTGGCAGTAAGACCGATCCCGGCGACAAGGCTTGCTGCTTTTCTATTGTATTTTGCGACTGTTATCGAGATTCCAGTGATACATAATAAGAGTGCTACAGACAAGAAATCAGATAAGTTAGCCGCAGGAATCGATGGAGTTATAAAGAGTAATCCGAAACCTACTAGAGCTAATATAATGCCGCCAACTAATAATCCAAGGGAAATTTTCCTCTTTTCGGCTTCGTGGGAATCACCATGTAAAGCTGTAACAACTTTCATAGTGGCTACGGATCCTAGTGGGAAAAGAGCGCCTACTACAGCAAAACTGAAGCCCATGATAAATCCACTAAACATAACTGACGGATCGAGCTCAACGGACTCTACCACAACTCTAAAGCCGTAAACAGTTGTATTTGAAACGTAAGATGTTATTGCATGAGCAATTAAAACTCCTCCAAACGACCCCACAAGAGATCCTATTCCACCTAAAATAATTACCTCATATAATATTAGACGAAACACCTGAATTTTTGACATGCCAATAGCGCGCATAATGCCTAACTCGTAACGCCTCTCTGTTACTGTCATCACGATGCTATTAAACACAAGAAAAACAGACGCCAATAAGGTAATTAATCCAGCCCAATTCAATGATGTATCAAAACCCGATACCGCGCCTTCTGCAACAGCAAGTAAACTTTCTCTAACCGCGTCAACTCTGAAATCTTTGCCGAATTTATCTTCTATGTTAGCTATAACAGTTTTATAGTCTTTTCTACTTTCTTCTGTAAGATTTATGATTATTTTGTCAATTTTACGCCAGGTTTTTGTTAATAATCTAGCGCTATCTAAAGTTACGATAACAACACGCCCATAGCCAACTTGAGCGATTTTTCCCTTACCTTCCGCAAAAGCAG
Source organism: Candidatus Borrarchaeota archaeon (assembly GCA_016840315.1). Classification (GTDB taxonomy): domain Archaea; phylum Asgardarchaeota; class Sifarchaeia; order Borrarchaeales; family Borrarchaeaceae; genus Borrarchaeum. The sequence continues at coordinate 3,920 of JAEOSO010000103.1, forward strand.
CAATATTAAATCCTTTAGTTCGGGAACTTGGAGGATCATGATAGTATTTAATGTTAAGTTTATTCCCTATAGATGCATTCACAATTTTTTCATCTTGTTCTCCCGAAATACCATCCATTAATGATTCCGAAACAATTGCATTGTCTCCAGTTACTAGGTGATTAATAGGGTTAGATCCATTAAGATCAAAGATATCTCCAAAAGCGCGGTCAATAGTTGGATCTATTCCTATAACTGTAGCCATTGTAGAATTCCAGCTTGTATGAACGTAAATGACACAGTAACGCTGAATTCGTGGGGCATACGCTTCAATACCCTCAATGTCGTCAAGAAGATGCATTAAATCCTCTGGAAATGGTTCGCCATCTGCGCGAGTAATTTCCAAATCCAATTTACCCGTAGCTAATTCGACCGTATTGTAAAATGTGTTAGTGACATTCTGTCTAGTTATATTAAATCCAACCAACATAGCAACACTGAATATTATGCCTATAACAGTTAGTGTATTTCTCATCTTTTTTCGCTTGAAATTTCTGAATGCCATCCCAATAATCCACTTTTCCTTCCAAATAAGGATGATCGCCAAAACTAATAAAATGATAAAGACAAAAAATGAATACTGTGCAAAGTTTGCGCCAATTTGCATCGATTCAGTCCCTCATTTTTTTCTAATTTTTAAGTTGTGCAATCAGAAGGATAATGCACAAGTTAGCAGTATTTGATATAAAAACTAAATGTTGCTCAGTTATTAGTATACTATATCTCTTGCTAGATGATAATATCATACTTTTTGATGTATTTGATCAATTCATTGCGCTATACTATAGCATACATTCTAAAATCGCATTATTTATAAACTAAGAAGTGTTCCATACGTTAAGGCATGCCTTTCGAAAAAAACTAATAAATGAAAGTTTTCGATAAGACTTTTAAAATAATGATGGATTCATGTAACCTTATAAAATATTCACGCAAAAAAATAAAATATAAAATAATATAAGTGTACTAAAAATGATTGTTAACTATAATCTCGTATTATATCTATTAATTAAAAACTATTAAACGTGCTTAATAGGGGCAGGTGAAGTTATGGCACGTGCAGAAATTGTATTAACATCAGATTTATCACTCACAAGCGACTATAATTCCTTGCCCTATCTCGGATTTGGTGCGAGTCTACCAGAAAATATATGCCCACATTGGGTGTACTTCAAGTTCTTCTGTCCACTTGAACCAGCCTATCCTGACGGGACGATAGTACGTTCTACTCTTGGA
>JAEOSO010000104.1 GCA_016840315.1 Candidatus Borrarchaeota archaeon
ATCGACAAAACTAAAGCGTTATTGGTGCAGAAGAAGACAACAACGAACTAAAAGAATGCAATTAAACGCTTTATGGTAGTAATATCAACTAAAAATCAATATTTCATGCAATTCATGTTTAAAGTAAGTTTAGAATTTCTTAAATTTTCTCAGCAATGATTTAAACGCTCAGCAACGATTTAATCCTTATTCATCGCATGTTAATAAGAAAAAATGCCGAATATGGGAAGACAACGCATATTGACTGTTTTAAAGTATTCTATGGAACTGGCAAAGTTGGTAAAACAATAATAGAAAAGACGTGAAGAAAACAACGGGCATCGCTTAAATCGCTATTTCCATTTTTAGTATTTCATCAAACATTAGAGAACGATAAAATGTGATACTCATTTTCGAGTGATTTTAATATCCCTCTGTTTGTCTGTTAATTTTTTTAAAATGGTCTTTAGCTGTTCATCAGTTAACATACTGTTCAGCCTGCCCGCTTGCGCTAACTGGATTAATTGGAGTTCAACAGCCTCAGCCAACTCTGGTTTTACAATTTTAATTCGATTCAGTCTTTCTCGGGCTTCAGGGGTCAGTATCTGTCGGAGTATGGCCTGTTTTTGAGCCTCTACTTCTTGTTGCCTTTGAACTTGGTGCTCTTTTTCTAACTGTTGTTGTTGTAGTTCAAGTAAACGTCTTTTCTTTAATTCGTCGAGTTCTTCATCCGACAAAATTGTCCCTCCTGTTTAAAGTCTACTCTTCTTTCTTTTTTAACTGTTTTGAGAGCCTATTGGCTGTGCGATCCAGAAAGGATCTGCCTTTTGGTGATATTGTTCGACCCATTTTATCATTTGGTCGCTCCACAAAACCTAATGACTCTAATTGTTGTAATCCATATCTAATGATCTTTCCAGCGCCTTTCTTAAAATGTTCCCTTTTATTTCCTTTGCGTTGTCTTCCGCCATACTTTACTCGTAGACGATTGACACCTATTGGACCATAAATATAGATTTTCCTAAGTAGTGAAGCGAGCCTGACATACCACCAATCAGGATCTGTCGGGGTCTTTTCCCGGAAGACTCCAGTTTTAACAAAAAACGTCCATGCAGGTGGTTTGAGCTCGTCAATGTTCTTTAGTTCACTAACTAGTTCCTTATTAAGTATTGCCGCTGGTACTTCATATATCGTTGTCATTGTGTTATCACCTTTATCGTCCTTTGCGAGTCATCCATCCCCATCAACCGAGGCGTGGGACCTCTCAGATGGTTCAGTCTCATGCACAAGCACGTGTTTTCCGCGTGAAGCGAGGAACATTCCGCCTTTTGGTTCGAATATTATCAAACCAATATAAACATTATGATGTTGCTTATCACTTTTATCGTCCCGTGCGAGTCATCCATCCCCATCACTACTTGAGGCGTGGGACCTCTCAGATGGTTCAGTCTCATGCACAAGCACGTATCACTCACAATCTGCGTAAGTGATAGACCGTTATGAGATGAGGAGCGTTGTAGGAGTTTAGTAAGAGTTTATTAGAGAAGAGAACAAAAACTCAAGTCGATAAAAAATTTATATTCCAGTGCAAACAGAAGTATAGGAATAATATATGAATGTAAGTTGTGATTACGGAATATTTTGAAGCTAATGGCGTTCTCCTTAAGTATTACAACGTTTAGGAGTTTGTCTAAATGAAAGATGAGGAGAAGACCATTCCATCATCAAAAAACCATGAGGGACACATTACTGTAGATTCTGAGCTGGGCGTTGGAACAGCTTTCTCTATCTATCTACCCGCCTCAAAGAAACATATTACGACAAAAAAGGACGAGGAAAGACTGTTTGTCGGCAAAGGCAGGATTCTAGTCATGGATGATGAGGAAGTCATTAGAGAGGCCCTAGGCGCAATATTAAACTATCTTGGATATCAGGTTGAGTTCACCAAAAACGGTGAAGAGGCAATCGCCCTGTACAAGAAAAATAAAGACTCAGATCAGCCGTTTGATGCCGTCATCCTAGATTTGACCATTCCGGGTGGAATGGGAGGCAAGGAAGCTATCAAGCAACTTATCGAATTTGATCCCGACGTAAAAGCGATTGTTTCCAGCGGGTATTCCACTGATCCGGTGATGGCGGACTATAGAAATTATGGATTCAAAGGTGTAGTTGCCAAACCTTATGACATTAAAGAACTAAGCGAAACGTTACATGAAGTACTAATAGAAAGGGATGAATAACGTCGTTTAGGAATAACTTCACACTTTTATAGCACTTATCCGTCCTTGAAACAAAGGATACCAACTAGCAAACGTTTATATATGAATACTCTTTATATCGGAAACGCTAGAGTATATAATATGCTTTAGAAACCAGAACTAACGGAGCAACTCGAACTAAAGCGTTTTATTTGCCTAAACGTTTAGACTTCGTATTAACTGATGAATAATTAGGAGATACAAATCATTGGCGCGGTATAAACCACTAGGAAAAAAATTGCGACTAGGAAAAGCATTAAAGCAATCAAAAAGCGTCCCTGCATGGATAGTAGTACGCACTCGAAGAAGAGTACGCACACATCCAAAAAGGAGACATTGGCGACGTACACAATTAAAGAAATAGTGAAGAGGGCAGAGTAGATGTCAGAAGAAGAAATGCTTGAAGCGGAAATAGAAGCGGAAGAGTTATATACAATTCCATTTCGGGATGTAAAACACGTCGCACGGAAAAAACGAACGGTACGTGCGATAAGAATCTTGAAACACTATATTAAACGTCACATGAAAGTAGCTCCTATTGATATTCGAATAGACCCAGAACTCAACGAAGAAATTTGGAAACAAGGGATTGAAAAACCTCCGAGAAAAATCAGAGTTAGAGCTGTAAAAGATGTTGAGGGTATAGTAGAGGTTTTCCTTGCAAAATAAAATAGTTCCTAAGAAAGAAGTTTTCTGCTTGTTTTTCAAAAATTGATACCAAATTTTTTAAACATTTAAGAGAGCAAACTATAACGCGAAGGTTTGCGAGATTCTAACTAATTCGGGCCCGGTAGTCTCTTCACCAGTAACACATCCCTGCGAATTGACTAAGATCCCGCTTGAAACATATGGAATGCCTCGGTTAACGGTCCCAATATCAGCTACGCAACCCAATACTTCGCTAATCCAATCTAGTTCTTTTTCAATAGCCATTGGGTGTATCATCGCACCTTCATTCGTTGCAACACCAATTGCTCCAACTAAAGACGAATTAACGATCTTTCCTTGAATAACTTCAACGTTGAGAATATCGATGATTTGATTAATGGCTTCTTGACCAAAATCATCCGCAACGATCGCGCCTTTATCATTAGCAAGAATACAATTTCCGACAGTTAACTTACTTTTCAATCGGTCTACGGGAATACCAAGTTCCTGCTTAAGATATTCGATTTCATCATCAGAAGTAAGAAAGTGAGTTAATAGACCGTTGCTGTTGCCTACAGCTAATATGCCGATTAGATATGATTGATATATTGTTGTTTTCACAATTGGTGCTTTGAAAACCTCGCGTAACTGATGGACTAGTCGCTTAGGAAGATTTCTTGGAATTAGTACATAATTTTCCGTAGCAAGTGAAATGATGCCTATTGATGTTATGCCGTTAAAGTTGGCTTGAATAATAACCAAGTAATCACCATTGTATGCAAATCTATTTCAATCTCTTTTCGGAACTCGGTATACGTCCCTTAAGAAATGAAATCTTTGAAAGATGAATGACCCTTATCAGAATACAAAATATTAATATTTGGATATCGCCTTTGGAAAAAACCAATTTTCACTATTCAAGCGTATTTTCATGAAGTTACAAGCAAACCCCAATGTAAAAAGTTAAAAGATAATATATGGAGATGTGCACCAAAGGTTTCATAGAAAATAGAGGTGTTTCTGTTGTCAGTATTTCGGATTAAAGGAGAGTATAGAGCGAAGAACCAAAAAATCCCATTTGCTAAAGAAGTCAAAGCCCTAAAAGAAGATCATGCAATCGAAAAAATCTTATCTCTGATAGGGAGCAAGCACAGAGTTCCAAGAAAATTCATAAAAATTACTGAAGTTAAACAAATTCAGGATGACGAAATTACAGATCCAATAATTAAGAGTATCACCTCTGAATTATCACGAATATGAGCAATTTGCTAATGGAGGCATTGGAAATGGCTGAAAATCAACAGAAAATTGAGCAACTGGTTTTCGAACTTAATCAGCACCAAGAGAATGCAAACGTATTACGATCTAATTTAGATGCCATTGAAGCTCAAGTTAATCAAATGACAATAACAGGAGTTACGCTTGATGGTCTTTCGAAAAGTCAGGAAGATCAGGAAATATTAATCCCACTTGGATCCAACTCATTTGTTTTTGCAAGACTTCAAGATGTGCAAAATGTTATTTTGGGGATAGGAAGTGACGTGGCGATCGAAACGAGTATAGAAAAGGCTCAGGAAAGACTTGGTGAACGAATAAAAGAACTAAGAGGAATATCTGGTACACTTCAAAATCAGTTAAGAACCTCTCTCCAAAGGATAGAAGAGCTTAGAGCAGAAGTTCAAGAGATTTATAATAAAATTCAACAAAAGTAACTGCAATTTATTTTTTTGAGCAATTACCATCGATGTAGCGATTTAGAGAGAAACGAACATGTTTGAAAAGCTAAAGAATAGTCTCACTGGATTTGTAGAAAAAGTATCCACTAAAACCCTGAGTGAAGATCAAATTGAGGATGTTCTATGGGAACTCCAATTAATCCTTCTTGAAAATGATGTGGCTCTTTCTGTAGCGGCAGAAATTGGCGAACTTCTTAAAAAACAGCTAACTGGTGAAAAAGTAGGTCGTCTCAAAAGCACAAAAAAATTTGTATACAACAGTCTTAGAAACGCTATCCTTGAAATTCTGACAGTAGAAGATATAGATCTTCTTGCCTTAGCAAAACAAAGTAAGGAACAAGGTCAACCTTTAGCGATTGTATTTCTAGGAGTTAATGGCACAGGAAAGACGACAACTTTAGCCAAACTTACCCATCTCTTCCAAAAAAAGGGATTTTCTGTAGTTCTTGCAGCCTCGGACACCTTCCGTGCAGGAAATATAGAACAAATAGAAATACATGCTAACAAACTTGGAG
>JAEOSO010000105.1 GCA_016840315.1 Candidatus Borrarchaeota archaeon
CATTGTAGAGTACCTGAGCCCAAATCCAAATTCTCCTTTACACATTGGTCATGCACGAAATGCAGTTCTAGGCAGTTCACTCGTTAAAGTTTTGAAAACGCAATCACATGATGTTCCTTCTCACATATACATTGATGATGTTGGTCGCCAGGTTGCGATATGTGTACAAGGTTTACGGATGGTAGACAGAGACACTCAGCCTTCAGACATGAAGTCAGACCAATTTGTAGGAACTATTTACACAATAACAAATGCACTTACTGAAATTCAGAAGGCAAAAAAAGAACAAAATGACTTAACTGAGTGGGAATCAATCGCAGAAGAATTAAGAAAAGCACAGCCTAGTATTTTCGAACAGATTAGTAAAAGATCAAAAAATATCGACTTAGACGCGGAAATATCGACCCTTATAACTCTTTATGAAAATCGCGATGAAAAAACTGTTCAACTTTTCAGAAGTCTTGTTGATTTAGTACTTAGAGGATTTAAGAAGACCTTCAAAACAATTGATATTGCCTTTGAAAGTTATGATTGGGAAAGTTCGTTCATTTGGGATGGAAGTGTTACAAAGATTTTAAACGAACTAAAAATGACACCTTTTGTTACAGAACTCGATGGTGCATTTGTATTCGATTGTGAGAAAGCTGCAACTGAACTTAATCTTAAAGCCAGTCTTGGCGTAAAAGAAGCCCATGAGATTCCTCCTCTGACTTTAATGAGATCTGATGGCACGACTCTTTATACGACCCGGGATATCGCGTACAGTTCGTGGAAACTTGGTCAATCAGATCGCGTAATAAATGTTATAGGGAAGGAACAGACGCTCCCCCAACTTCAGATAAGAATAGCATTGTATGTATTAGGTGAAGATGGTAGCAGACAAATTCATTATGCCTATGAACTCGTTAAACTTCCAGAATTCAAAATGTCAAGTCGAAAGGGACGTTATATTGGTTTTGATGAATTGATAGATGAAGCGATAGCGCGAGCTTTGGATGAAGTTAACATTCGTTCACCGCATTTATCTGAAGATGAGAAGAGAAATATTGCTGAAGGAGTTGGGATTGGAGCTGTTAAATATGCGTTATTGAACGCTGTGCCCACAAAATTGGTAACATTCACTTGGAATAAAGTGCTTGATTTTGAGCAAAATAGCGGTCCATTCATTCAGTATGCTCACGCAAGAGCATGCAACATTCTTAAGAAAGTAAAACAACTTCCTAAAACTGCAGACTATAATCTAATAAACAATGAATTAGAAAAACTTCTCTTCCAAAAACTATCAATTTATCCGATGATTGTATCAAAAGCAGCAGAGGAATTGCGACCAGATCTTGTATGTGAGTACGCAAATAGCCTAGCTGCAGTATTTAACTCATTTTATGCTTCTATACCTGTATTAGCGGCTGAAACCGATGCACTAAAGGATTTACGTTTATTATTAGTTAATGGAGTACGAATTGGATTGAGAAATGCCTTAAATTTGATGGGAACCATTGCTCCATCGAGAATGTAGCTTATATGGATATTGCTTAAAGATTCTTTTAAACATCAAGGCTTATAATAAAAAACAGTTATTGAAGTTAAAAAACTGATCTAAAAACGGCTCTAAAAGAGATCATAGTTCAAAATATATATTCTTGGGCAAATTTTGTTTGTGGTGGTGGCGTAATTGGGTTCGCAATCTGCTAAAATCCACAACACAGCCATTGTCGATAAAAAGGTAAAATATGATGAAGATGTAGTCATAGGACCCAATTGCATTCTCATTGGGAAGATCAAACTTGATAAAAAGGTTCGATTATGTCAGAATGTCGTTATTTATGAAAAAACCGAAATTGGAGAAGCGACTTTTATTGGTGACAATGTTGTCATAGCCCATCCCGATCAAGCGCAACTTGACTTAATTTTTAAATCGAATGAAGTATTCCACCGTGTTATGGGCGAAAAAGTCCAGATTGGAAAAAACGTCATAATCCGTTCTGGAAGTGTTATTTACTGCAGTGTGAAGATCGGAGATTATACTAAATTGGGTCATAATGTAATGATCCGAGAAGAAACTGAAATTGGTGAAAATAGTCTGATCGGGACAGGGACTATCGTTGATGGAAACGTGAAAATTGGAGATCGAGTTTCTATTCAAAGTGGTGTGTATATCCCTACATACACCACCATTGAAGATGATGTATTTCTAGGACCTCGTTGCACGCTTACTAACGATAAGTACGTTATGAGAAAGGAATATGAGTTAAGAGGACCTATTATTGAAGCGAGCGCGAGTATAGGCGCCAACGCAACAATTCTTCCTGGGATCCGGATAGGCAAAGGCGCAATTGTAGGTGCAGGTGCTGTTGTCACAAAGGATGTACCACCAAGAACAATTGTAACAGGCGTTCCTGCTAGAATATTCAAAGAGGTTCCTGATGATTTTAAAATCCCAAAGAGCTAGTTTAGCCAGTTTTTTGGTTTCAGTTTGCAGAAAATTTTTATTACTGTGTTGGTTTATTTTACGAAATGTTTTTAATTACAATGATGTGAACTAAACAACCATCCTGATGCGGACGTGTGGATGCGTGAGACTGAGAAGAATTTTCATTATGTTTTTCATTGTTACTTTCATTCTTGCGGTTTTAAGTAGTGTTCCATCAACTGCGTCTCCCGTGGCGACAGAGAGCATCATAGCTGAAAGTAGCGATCTAGTTAATCAAAGCATTAAAAGAGAAGTTATAATTACTCGATACGGTTTGATTGTTATTAAGGACAACTACACTGTCCAAAGCACATCAAAGACAATCGACGGAAGCGAAATTGCCTTTTTAAGAGATGATTTAAACAAAATATTTCATGTTTCGGCTTATGATGCAAACCGCACAACGCTTGCTATGGGAAATAGAACGACACGGGGTGGTTTTGTTTATCAACCCCTCATCTACACTAAAACAATCGAGAAATTTGAGACGTATTCTTTTGTAGTCGTGACTGCGCTTGCCCAATCAGTCAAACCAGATCGGATAGGAAGCACTACTACCACTCAGTATCTACATGCAACTCTTCGTCTTTATCCCCTTTCACCGTATTTCACGGAAGAAGTAACAGTCAATGTCAAATTCTTTGAAGGAATTACAGTGCCTGGTACTCTCGAATTTAACCCCACTCCTGTCGAAATTACAGGTGGTAAACTTATCTATTCAAAGGAAAATATAGAAGAACTTGATGTAGGTGAAACATTTTCTGCGAGATATCAAAGCAATAATCCCCTCTTAAGATTCATTACTGCTCAAAGAGAGTTAGAAATTGATCCATGGGGTTATATTTATGTTAGAGAAACACAAACTCTTAAAAACGTCGGCTTAAACCAAACGAATGTAAGAGGTTTAAAAATATCATTACCGCCAGGTGCTGATCAAATTCGTGCTCACGATTCAGTTGGTAACCTTTCAATAAGTGCAGTCAAACCTGATGATATTACACGTCCTGTAAACATCACATTGGACTTAAGATATCGTGTAAATGGAGGAGGACAGGAATACTCGTACTGGCTGTACTATCGCATCGGTCTAGAGAATTATACTAAAATTGAGAACGGAAGGTATATTTTCTCAACATGGGGCTATTCAGCTAGCGACATTCCTGTGGATTCGTTCCAGTTTACAGTTATTCTCCCACAAGGTAGTTCCCTCCAAATTGCTCGACCCCATAACATTAATTCAACTCATCAAACTAACGGCAAAACAGCATATGTTTTACAAGTTAGCGGACAAAACGCTGCTATTGCATTCGGATATGTTTATTTTGAGTATACGTTCCCCGGGATATTCATGTATTCACGGGGTCTTCTGCTTTCATTTGTAGTTGGTATTATTTGTCTGCTTTATTTAGTAAACAGTAGGTATATACGTCCTGTTCTATTCCCAAGTACTCGCCCTGAGGTGATCCCAGCACCTGCAATACCTATTGTTAAGACCTTCTGTAGTCTTTACGATGAAAAAACGGCGCTTCGATTGGAACTCCGGAAATTAGCTCAGGACCTGAGGAAAAAGAAGATCAAAAAATTTGAGTACGCTAAGAGCAAGAAACTCTTTGAAGACAAATTGACAGAAATCAACAAGAAATTGCTTGATTCCAAGCGTAAAATGATAAATCTCGGCGGACGGTACGCTGAAGCGATCAATAAACTAGAAGTAAAAGAAACTGAAATTGATTCCATAAGGGAAAACACCAAGCGTTTACTCGAACGCTATCGAAGCAAAAAAATTACACGCACTACTTATGAACGCCTGAGAAAGGACTATGCACGCGGTTTGCAAAAAGCAATGCGAGAAATAGACAGAAATATTCTAGAACTGCGTGAAGAGATACGGTAGATATTGACCGCCAACATCTGGCACACTCACATCTTCATTTTTGATAAAACAGGAGACTTTTTTTCTTAAGATTTAAAAAACTGTATTTGGTTTTCTTATGCCACCATGCGTGTCACCACAGGTCACTTTACGTTCTCGTTCGTGGCTAGGTATAATGATTGCATTGTGGCGAGATTTCTCAGATCTTCTTGCAAACTCTTTCGTGGGGTTTCTAAAATAAATGGAAGTTCTCTGAGAACAGGATTATTTAAGATGGCGCTAAAACCTTTGAGACCTATATGCCCCTCGCCTATATGTTCATGTCGATCACGATGGGAGCCTTTTTCGAATTTTGCATCATTCGCATGGATTAACTTCAACCGATCTGACCCAATCATTTCAATGATTTTGTTCACGAGTTTGTCGACAGCTTCGATAGTCCTTAATTCATAACCTGCAACAAAAGCATGACATGTGTCAAAACAAACGCCAATCATTTGGACAATAGAATTATTTAGAGATTCAATTATCCTCCTCAAGTCCTTGAAACTGTTGCCCATACTTGTTTTACTGCCGCCTGTATTTTCTAAGAGGATCTGAGTTTTACTCTGACTTTGCTTATATGCATCTTCAAGGGCGTTGCAGAATTGTCTGAGGCCAACCTCAAAACCTTTTCCTCGATGGCTACCACAATGAGTCACAAGAAAGGGAATATTAAGGGCGGCACAGCGCTTAAGTTCCTCTATTAACGTCTTGACTGATTT
>JAEOSO010000028.1 GCA_016840315.1 Candidatus Borrarchaeota archaeon
ATACGGTTGTTGATCTGATGAAGCAATAACTGGATCAATTTTTAACAACGTGATGTATAAACTCAATAGGAGGACAAGTAGGACTAACAGACTCTTCTTTTTCACAAATATCACTCAGACTGTCTTCGAATGTATTTTACAGAATTGGACACAACAAATCAGAGGATTTCATCGGTTGATTACTTTAAATTCGTTTTAAGTCTTTTGACTTCATTTACGACTGTCTTTATTATTTCAGGGATTTTATTGCTTAATTCATGTGAAAGATTTAAACCATGAGAAGCATATTCTTTTGGTTCAACACCTATAATTTTGACCTCAGTTTGCATACCCAGTTCTCTACCTACTTGAAGAGTATATGTTAGGTCAATATCGTGGGCTGAAAACATACGTTGAGAGTCTGGAGATTGAGAAAGTTCCTCTGGACTTAAAATGTAGATATCGCCGGGTTTTCCTCCTCCTAAAGCAGCATCAACTATAAAGACTGTATCGAAATCTTCTATCAATTTTAGGAGAAGAAGACCTCCTGTACCTCCATCAATTAATTCAACATCTCTCAATTCTTCGTGCCTTTTTTTTCCCTTTTCTAAAGCACGTATTACATGAATTCCTACCCCCTCATCTTTGTGCAAAGTGTTTCCTACACCCATTATTGCAATTTTTCTCTCAGGCAAAGAGACGCCTCCTATTTGTAATAAGAACTCAAAAATTATTTTGGTTTTGGTACAAGAGTTATTCTACTAATGATAGTGAGCAAATTTTTGGATTTTGTGTTAGTTGCGTGAAATTGTGCTTTAACGCAATTTAAATTTTTTTTAATATTTCAGAAAGATTAAACGTGGAGAAACATACAACCGAAATATCTTTTCCTAGTGAACGTATACTATCCATTGTATTTCTTAGTTTTAGAATTATCAATGAATGTATAACAATCGTTTCAAAACATTCATTTAATCCATTAACTTAACAATCCTTATCAATAATCTTGATCTAACTTCTTTTTCTATTTCAGCTACATTTCCCTAAGAGTTCTGTCTAAACAGAAATACATATCATTAAGTTATATGCCCAAATTGTCTATAAAATATACTATATTACAAACTGAAGGGATAGACATGGACGCTGATGAAATAAAATTGAAAGAGAAGACGTGGTCACTTCTCCACGAACTTTTCGGCAAACTAAATCGCGAAAATATTGAAATTCCACTGTCAATAAACAAAGATTTACGACATGCTCGCTACTTGTTAACCCATTTGAAACTCTATGGCAAAGAAGCGCTTGAAAAGAACTTCGAGTTCGTCGATGAATTAGAAATTGCTTTGTTAAGAGTTAAGGAAATGCTTCTTGCGTTCGCAAGTGAACGCGGTAAGGATTTTGTGGATTTATGGAAAGAAAAACTTGCCAATGTGGCTAATGATACATCTACTAAAAATTCGACGAATACGGAAGTTGTGAGATTTGTGAAAGACATTCCACGAGACAAAGAAGTGGGTTTTGCACGGATTACATATGATAAAGAACTGCCAGTTGAACGTGTATCGGATATAGCGGAAAATTGTGGAGTTATAGTAGAATTTGAAGAAAATAATATCATTAGAGTACGTGGCAAGAAAGATTCAGTGAAAAAGGCATTAAAAGAAATCGGAGCACTTTTTTTTAAACCTGAAGAATCGCAAGAATGAATTAAATAAATTAAAAGAAAAAGAATAAAGCGATAAAAATGCCAGTTATCCGAAAAGAAGTAGATGAACTTAGAGATGTTCATAAACAAGTTGAACAATTACTTGTTGCTTTAACGAGTAGTCTTCAAATAATATTAGGCGGTGCACGCTTCGAAGAAGATGTAAAAGAAAGAATTAGCGCAAAAATTCTAAAAGATACCGTAAGCATTAGTGAGAGGCTAGTAGACGTGATAAACAGATTAGAGATTCTAGACAGCCAATGAATAAATGAAGACCAGCAAATAAGTTTGTTTTACGTTTCGAAAACGTCTAAGAATCAGACTTCAGATTTAGGTTAAGATTCTCTGGAAAGGAATTTTGTATAGCGATAAAGAGCCGATGCTGCGGCAATTACTTTTCCTGCTTGGTCGAAAACTGGGATCCCTTTTTCTTGTATTAATTTAGTCATTTTCTTCGTATAAGGACCACCATGAGCCCCCACTAGAATCGGCTTTTCTTGTCTCTTGTTCATTTTATCGAGCGCATTAATTATGTTTTCATCCAGAGGAGTGTCTTGAAACACAAACCAAGGCAGGACAACATCCACACCTGGATCAGCAAGAAACGCGTCCATTGTAATCTCATAATCTTTGGAGGTAGCAGATCCCGTAACATCAACTGGGTTATCGACAACGAAGAAAGGTGGAAAACTCTCCCGCAAGTGTTCTTTAGTACTTTCCTGTAATTTTGCAACTTCAAGTTTATTTTTCACTGCCTCATCAATCATAGCAATTACCGGGCCTATACCATTAGAAACAAATGCGCATTTATTCCCTTTGGGAAGTGGTTGAAATGCCAACGCTTTACTCACTGCAAGAAGTTCATCAAAATTTTTGACAGAAAGAATTCCTGTTTGCTTAAAAACTCCATTATATACGACAGCCTGACTGCTTAAATGCCCTGTATGGCTTTTTGCAGCAGTTGTTCCTTCAGCTGTAGTTCCAGTTTTGTAAATAACAACCGGTTTTTTGCGAATGACTTCTTTTGCGACTTCGAAAAAAGTTCTCCCCTCGCCTCGTCCAATAGCTTCAAGATAAATTGCAATGACTTTTGTGTCTTGATCCACTGCAAGATATTGAAGCATATCCGTCTCATTAACATCTGCTTTATTTCCATAGCTTACAAATTTACTTACTCCAAGACCATCTTCACTAAGTAATTCCAAGAAACTGGCGCCGTATGTGCCACTTTGAGTTAGAAAAGAGATTGGACCATAATGTGGACGAATCATGCGATCATGTGACTGAAAAAATGTTTCCACTTTTGTTTTTGCATCATATACGCCAATACAATTGGGACCAATTATACGAATGCCGTTTTTTCGCGCAATATCAACGACTTGTGATTCGAGAGCTTCACCCTCAGTTCCAAGTTCTTTAAATCCACCACTAATAATAACTATATTATGTATATTTTTTTCTCCACATTGTTCAATAACCTGAGGGGTATACTGGGCTGCTATTGTGATTACCGCTAATTCAGTATCATCGGGGCAATCAAGTATTGAGGAATAAACCTCATGGTTAAGAATGATTCTCGCTTTGGGGTTTACGGGATAAACGTTCCCGCCATATTTTGATTCAAGAAGGCTCTTAAAAATAATATGTCCAATTTTTGCTGGATTCTGTGAAACGCCAATAACGGCCACCGCTTTGGGCTTGAAAAACTTTTCCAATTGATTTACAGCTGCCTTAGTTATAAAAATCACCCCTTCACTACTATTAGAGAGGAATTTTCTGTCAATTTAGCACATGGAACTAGTTTCACTATTAAGAAGTCTTAGCTTTCAAATATATAATTAAAGTTTTACTGAAACTCATCGAGGTTTCCATAAAAAATGTGTTTATTATGAATTATTAGAAGAAAAAAATAATGCATATAATCAATTTAGTAGCGGTTTGCAAAGATGTTGGCTATCATGGCTTCATTGCTCTTAATAAAAACTCCATCTGCGGAGTCGCGATCATAACCGCATTTAATCGTGAGAGCATAATTGTTGCTTCAGCATACATGATACTCTCTAACTCATTTCGATGAGACATAGTTTTTGCTTGAGTTAATAAACTGTTACAAACATCACGGACATATTTCAACACTCGCTTTTCAAGGTTTGCTGTGCCCATATCGAAAGTTTCAAGTTCATGTTCGGCTTTTACAATAACCTTATCGGAGTCGGTTTCGTTTTTTAAATCAGCTTCTACACGCACATAGTATTCATTGATCTTCTCTTTGATTGAATCCAAATAACTCAGAGACAGGTTTGAATCGTTATGTTTTTGTTTCATATCTTGCATAAGACGCGCAAACGGTGCTTCACTAAGAAATGTGCGAATAAGACGATAAATAGTTTCAGCAGGAGTTTTAATGGCAAATTTATGCTCTTCAGTGTCGCTTTCATAAGAGAGAAGTTCCTTTGCCGCGGTATGCCAGAACAGTGGTAGAAGCATATGCGAATTCTGACGATATGTATCAAAAAGCCTATTTAAATGTTCGAGATAATCCCATTCATCGTTTGGATCATTCTGTCTGGCAAACATAGGTTTTTCTTTTTCCTCTTCCTCTGGTTCTTCTAACTCCTGGTGAGTAATTAATTCTTGCAATTGTTTGGTTTTCACCTCTGCTTCGTGTCGCTTCTTAACTTCTTCTTCTAATTGAAATAGGCCGTCATCAGAGAAGAGAAATTCCTCTTCTTTTTCTTCGGTAGTTTTTATCGTACTTACATATAACTGTTCCATGATACTATCGATCTGTAGCAACGTTTTATTTGTTAATGCAATGGCTGATTCAATGAAGGAATCTGTGGGTGACGATAATACCTTCGCCATTTGTTTTTTGCTACCATCAAGCATTTTTTTGACTACTGGAAGAGGAGGGAGATTTTTATTCACCTGAGAATTTAGCAGTAAATTGATCAGAACCGTGTTTATAGTGGAAACTGTCCAAAGTTTTTCAATTAACTCATCTGTACTCAAGCCGATTCACCTGAAGACATTTCCTCTGTTGTTTCGAACATATAATATCCAAAAAGTTCTTTCAGATCCCCTAAGGCCTTCTCTAGGGCCTCTTTTGTGGTACCTTTGCTTCTTCTAAACCATTCACGTTTGATTGGCGATGGTCCAGAATGGAGCTTGATTAGTTGGTTTGCTTCAAATAAGATGTCCTTGATCTCAGGTATTTTAGGAAGCCCAAGTAATACCAAAAGGCTTGATTGCTTTTTATCGGCTGGGGTATCATCTGTGACCTTTTCTTGGTCTGTAAACTGAACAAAACAAGGAGTTATAGCAGCTCCAGGCAGAACATATTTTTGTAGCCCCGCCTTAATATGCATATCAAATTCTGGACGAGTTATTGCAGATGGACCTGAAAATACGTAATAGACGCTTTCTGCCCTTGGATCCTTCCCGATTTCGGAATAACTACATTGGAAAATTGTATGATCGACAATTCTTTGAATTTGTGCGGGAATATTTCCTGCTGATGGGATGAATCCAACGTCAGTATACAAGCAGGGGACGATAATCGGATCTAATTTGTGCGAATAATCTGCCAGGTCGGTAGTAGGGAAAACACGCTTGCCTGATTCAACTACACCCGGACTGAGCATGTAATCTGTTACCTCAAGTGCAAGTGGGTTGACCAAATCAATGAAAGTTTGCTCCTGCTTCTTTAATGCGACGCTTTGACTTTCATCCTCTAGAGTAGAAGGAACTAATCTTTCTATATCACTCATATCTCCTACATCGATATCCAATTCTTTCGAAAGAAAATCTTCGATAACTCCAGACCTCCAACTCAGAATCCGATTAAGCATAGCTCGATTACTTAACAAAACAATCAGGTCAGGTCCTATATCTTGTAATTGATTGCGTAGCAATTTAGTAATCGCCCAAACAGTATTAACTGCCTCGCTGCTTTGATTTTTAAAAGGTAAGACTCCAATAACGTAGATAAAAATCCTTCGTTGCTCCATAACCTCAAATCGATGTTTTAGCACTTCAATTAAAGCAGGAGTTCCTCCACAACCAGTTCCTCCGCCTAATGAGGAAAATATCACGAATCCTGAGACACCCTCATAACCTAGTTGCGTTAATTGGTCAAGAATTATATCCTTTGACTGGTGTATGTAATTATAACCATCCGAAAATTTACCACCAACACCAGTATCGGATTCGCCATATAGAAGCGTGTGTGACTTTGGAATGTCATATAACGTTCTCACTTTTTGTATATCTGCCCTATCTGTATTCATTAACAAGTATCCGCGTATTCTTGGAGGAAGCGCTCTTTCAGCACTTTTCTTGAGATAGGCACCAACAAGATTTGATCCACACTCGCCTAGACCAATCGCAAAGACTTCTGCGCGTGGTGAGATCTCTTTTTCTTCAGATTCCCATGTCACGATGAAGTATCCTCCTTCTCTATTGTCTCTTTCTTCTTCTTCTTTAACATTATTTCCACAATCTCCTCTGCAGCCCATGAGAGATAAGATGAAATATCCTCTTTGGGATATGTTTCCTTAATAGACCGCTTAATATCCTCTATTTGTCGATATAATTCGCCTTCAGAAGCTGTTGGATCAAAAGAAGCTAAGAATACCCGAAGTGTTTTATGCCATTCATGAATCTCAGTAACTTTTCTACCCCACCCTTCTTCTAATGAGCGTATTTCCTCAAAGAAGTCAGTAGCGTCCTTCAAAGAAGGAGTTTTCAGTAAGTTGCTCTTCAATTCGGATATTCTAGAAACAGGGTAAACCACCGTGTCAAAATTCGTTTTGTGCATATTATAGACTTCTTTTATCGTTGCGTAATATTTACTTGTTTCACTGAGAGAGGCCTCAGCTTTTTCGCTTTCTCCTTTGTCAAGTTCAATGATGATAGACTTAATCTCATTCATTACCGCATCTAAATCTAGACTCAGCCCAATTAAAGATTCGAGAGGTTCTTTGTCAATTTTACTCCGTACACCAATAATTAATGTCTCAAATCGTTTGATTAAATCTCCCTGGCCATGCTTTCGAAGTAAAAAGTTACTACGATCAAGTTCAGAGATTTTAAGATTAACTTGCGCCCGAAGTTCTTTCAACAAATCTTGATCAGTTTTTATCGTTTCGATACTATCAAAATGTTCGGTCACTTCACTTAATTCGCCCGGGAGAAGCGTTGATAACTTTCGAAGAGTTTCAAGATGTGGTTGTACACTTTCTATACCGACTTCAAGTAGAGAAGTAAGATGTTCGTCAAGTTTTTTCGCTTCTTCAATCAAGTAGTTATTGATTTCTCCTTCAATTTTCTTCTCGTAAACCTCAATCATACGGCGAGTGTGATTAGCAACCGCATAGGGATCTAATACTGAGGTTTTCATCTCATTTAATTCAGAAACTGCATCCTGAATCTGTTTTGGGAGATGATATTGACCCTCCAATATCTTTACTACTGCTAGACGCACTTTCAATGTCAATTTATACTTAATATTTTCTATCGCGTCTCCACCTTTCACAACGATTTCCTTTTTAGTATCCTGAAGCAAATTCTTAATGTCAAAAGTGGAAGCTGTATCCCCAATTGAGTGAATGTTTTTTTTGGCTAATTCAACAACAGGCTCAAAGTATGCATTAAAAGGAGGCCTAACTGTCTGTAAATCTTCTAAGAGATTTGTCAGTTCTTCTTGGGCTGCTCTTTGATAACTTTCAGAATATTTCGCAACCTGTACTTCAAATTGTTTTTCTATTGCCAATAATTCAGTAATTTCGCGATCAGTTGAATATCTGATGGATCCCATTAGACCAATTTGAGAAATTTCTGTTTGATCTAGACTATCACCTGCTGTTGAAGAAAGGCTTTCAAGCTCTCCCTCAAGAAGCTTAATATGGTCAATAATTTGTTCCTTTTCCTTGTTAACCCTATCATTGATTTGGAGATAAATCGAAGGTAGTTCTTCTAAAAGACTTTCACTTACGCCTAATTTCTCTTTTAGATCGACACTACCTTTTAGTTGGTTGTCCATTTTTTGATAAAATTCTTTAAGAAATTCCTGATTTTCGCCGCCTTTTGCTATCACAGGCTTTAGTCTATTTAAAAATGCAAAACAAAGGTCTTTCAAGTTTCCTTCGACTTGTTTTTTCCAGTCAAGCATACTTTGATAGTCGGAAAGTAGTGTGGCTATATCCGAAACGTCTTGGCTGATGGGGGGAGTATTAGGAATCACTTCTGACTTTTTAGTAATACCTACATTGAGTAATAGGTTAACAACATCATGTTCTACATTCACAACAGAATCTTTTATCAAATTTCCAAATTTTTCCTGTATACTCTCAAATTGGTTATCAAGGCCAAGTAAACTAGTCAGATTATCTGTATTTGAGTTTTTTCGAATGGTTTCAATGTTTTGTGGAAATGTGGGAGGTATCCGAACTCCTATCTTTTCTGATGTTTTCACATAGGTCTCAAGCGAGGATAAGTCATTTAATAATTTAGATTGAAGAAGAGAAATAACTTCATCTCTTCTGCTCTCTAGATACTCTTTTTCTTCCAAAAGTCGTGAGTGTAGCCTCAATAGTTCCTCAAGTGCAGTTTCTGTTATTCTTTCCTTTGAGGCTGATAAGGGAGTTTTTGCCTGATCAATTGACAAATACTTATCATATGTTCTCAGAGTGAGTCTATTCTCATCTAAAATGCTTGAGTCTTCCGTAACTAACTTGTTTCGAAAAGACGTGCTGATGGTTAGTAGTTGGTTTGTACTATCAGCTAAATTATCAAAAAACGCAAAAGTGTCATCAGTTCTTGGAGGAGTCTTTAAAGTTTGCAATGATTGGACGCTTTTAGAATCTATTATCGTTAGATCGTTGCTTAAAGGCTTAAGTTTATTTAAAACCTTCACGAACATGTTATAAAAATAAAGAGCACAATCATTGAATCGGTCTTTCAGAAGGCTACTTTTTTCTTCAAATTCTTCTTCAAGTTTATGTCTTTTTCCGCGCGCAAAAATACCTTTAGTGTCAGCAAGTTCCTTATCGACTTTCTCCACCTCTTGAAAAAGAGTTGTAACCTCAGGTATGCATTTAAAAGCATCTTCACCTTGAGCATCAATTGCCTGAAACTGTTCCCTTAGGGTATTGAGTAAAGACAAATATTTTGCATATGAAAGATGTGCTGACAAAGCTATCGCCCCAATGCTTAGATTAACGTCAACCGATAGATAGTTAGAGATAATTATTTCTGATTAATTCACAGTTTCATAATTCATATGTATTTTGGGTGAATTATTCGTTTGCTATTTTGGGTTTCATCTCATTCAAAGATTTAGTAAGTTGCGTACTGCCTTCTATCTTCATCTACATATCTAGAAAATGAACATATAAACTCCTCTACTTAAAAAGTCACAGGAAAAGAAGGTATAAGAGGTTATTGAGCCAGCTATGTTAAGAAGAAAGAGTTTATATTCATGGAAATAAATTCAAATACGCCCGTAGAAAAGTAGATTCGGCGCACTTGTACAAAAAAGACACCTGTATTGGGATAAAGATGCGGCCACCTTGCGAAATCATTGTAAAGATGTATTTACCACGTTTAAGACGATTAGTTGCTCAAGAGTTAATTGAAAGATATAAACTCACCCAAGAAGAAGCAGCTCAGACTCTTGGCTTGACCCAAGCCGCAATCTCCAAATATGTGTCCGATACAAAATTTCGAGAGAACGATGCAAGTTTTGAAGATATTGCCAAGAATTTGGCACGATCAATTGTTTTATCGAATATAAGTGCCAAAGATGTGGTTTTAGAACTGTGCAAGAGTTGTTTCGCTTTAAGAGAAGGGAGTTTTATTTGTAGAGAGCATAAACGCATACTCCCTCAAATAGGTGATGAATGCACTATTTGTACAGAAATTAGAACTGTGGACTCGATGCAAGTTTCTGAACGAACAAATGTGCTTTCAAATCTGGACCGAGCACTCAATCTCTTAGAAAACAGTGAGAATTTTAGTGTACTTATGCCAGAACTTCGTGTAAACCTTGCAATGGGTATTTCAGACGCAAAAGACGTCAGTGATATTGCAGGTATCCCAGGACGAATTGTACTTGTTAGAGGGCAACCTAAAGCCGTAGAAAGACCAGCTTTTAATGTTTCGCATCATATTGCCTTAGTTCTTTTAACAATCATGCAATATGATCCAAATAAGCGGGCTGTAATGAACGTTAGATATGACGAAGAAATAAAAAGAGCCTGCTATGAACTGAATTTCACTTTATCTGAATTTAACAGAGAAAATGTGCCAAAGGATATCACAGACATTGATACTTGGGGAATAACATCAGCTATTAGCACAATTGATACAGTCCCTGACTGTATATCAGATATTGGTGCTTTTGGCATTGAGCCCTGCATGTACATCATTGGAAATGATGCTGAAGACGTAGTTAGGAAGGCTTTGGATGTCGCGGATAACCTGTCTCTGTTTAATGATTGAAATAACATCTTTTAGACATATTCATGTAAATTTCGATCAAGTCTAGGAGATATCACGAGGGCTTCGTGAATATTACAAATGTAAAGGCTCAAATAGGTGATTTAATCAGAAGATTTAAAAAGAACGACATATATTTAGGTCTAGAACTCTGGAAGTGAACTCCAGAGTCAAAATTTCAACGTTTGAATATGTAAAACATCTATGGAGTCTGTATTAACTATGGAAAGCAAAATTTGTCCTAAATGCGATCACGAGGTCACAGCTCGCTTTCAAATAACTCATTCAGAAAATGGTAGAGAAGGCGAGTATACATGGGAATGCTATGATTGTGAAGAAGTCATTGATCGCTTGAAAATCATAATTGCTTGAACTAATTATAGTCTTGAATATTGGTTTTCAACTGCTCGGTAGAGGGGAGTGGAGGTGCTTTCTTTTTCTATATTCATTGATCTCATGGTTGATTTTATAACTAATTAATGGCTAGTTTTTTCTAGAATACAATCGTGAGAGATGCCAGATCCGTCACACATGATATTAAGTATGTAGATGGCATCCGTTCTTTCAAGCTCTAATACAGCAAATAAGAGATTTATGTTCTATTAGATTTCGTGGTAACCAACTTAAAACAAA
Organism: Candidatus Borrarchaeota archaeon; assembly: GCA_016840315.1. Classification (GTDB taxonomy): domain Archaea; phylum Asgardarchaeota; class Sifarchaeia; order Borrarchaeales; family Borrarchaeaceae; genus Borrarchaeum. The sequence goes on from JAEOSO010000028.1 coordinate 10,817, forward strand.
ATCAAGAAATATTATTACTTAAAAAATAGAAAAAAGAAGAGGGAAAGTTAAATCTGTTTAAAACCCTTGATACTATTTTACATCATTGGGGGCATTCCGCCCATTCCACCCATACCTGGGGGCATTCCGCCCATTCCGCCTGGTGGCATTGGTGGTCCTCCACCAGCTTTGCTGGCTATAACGTCGTCGATTCTCAGAATCATGTGCGCTGCTTCACTTGCTGACTTTATCGCCTGCGTTTTCACACTTAATGGCTCAATAACGCCTTCTGTCATCATGTCAGAGGGTTTACCGGTATATACATTGATTCCGAACCATTTTCCTTCTGGAGTTTCGTGCTTTGCTCTTAATGATACGATCACATCGATTGGATCGTGACCAGCGTTTTCTCCTATAGTCTTAGGAATTACTTCTAAAGCATCTGCAAATATTTCGATTGCGATTTGTTCTCTGCCACCGATAGTTCCAGCGAATTCACGAAGTCCTTTAGCAACCTCTACCTCTGGTGCACCGCCGCCCGCAACAATTTTCTTGTCTTGAACTGCATTGCGTACCACACATAGGGCATCATGAAGTGCTCTCTCAGCTTCGTCTACTACTTGACTAGAGCCTCCTCTGATTACAACTGTAACTGCTTTTGGGTTTGCGCAATCGCGCACGTAGACCATTTTGTCATCGCCGATCGTAGTTTCTTCAACAACGCCTGCGCTTCCTAAAACGTCAGGTGTGAGTTCTTTGACATTGCTAACTATCCGACCGCCAGTAGCTCTAGAGAGTCTTTTCATGTCGCTCTTTTTAACCCGTCGAACTGCCATAATACCGGCTTTTGCTAAGTAACTAACAATGTCGTCTTCTATTCCCTTTTGACATAGAAGCACGTTGGCACCAGTATTTATTACCCTGTCAGCGAGAGTTTTGAGCATTCGGTCTTCCTCTTCCATAAGGGCTTTGACTTGGAAAGGATCAGATATTCGAATCTCTGCGTCAAATTCTGTCTTCTCGATTTCAAGCGCGGCGTCTAGAATTGCTATTTTAGCATTATTAACCCGTTTAGGCATCGCGGGGTGAAGAATTTCTTTGTCTATAACCATACCCCTTACAAGTTCTGTATCTGTTAAGCCCATGCCTTGTTTTTTGACTACACTAACATTATCTAGGTCTGCGATAAGTTTTCCATCACGAGCTTCCTTAATAAGACCGATAGCTTTAGCTGTTATATCCGCAAAAAGTTCTTTTGACCCTGCAATACTTTTGCTGTTCATTGCTGTCATGGCGACTTTCATCAAAGTTTCTACATCTTCGGGATCGATGTCAACTGCCATTTTGTCTAAGATTTCGGTTGCTTTTTTAGCTGCTTTCTTGAGTCCAGCGACAATTGTAGTTGGATGAATCTTTTGTTCTAATAATTCTTCGCTTCCCTTAAGCAATTGTCCAGCTATGATAACTGCTGTAGTTGTTCCGTCGCCCACAGTATCGTCCTGTGCCTTAGCAACCTGAACCAACATTTTAGCCGCTGGATGTTTCACGTCCATTTCGTCAAGAATAGTTGCGCCATCGTTCGTGATTACAATGTCGCCTAGGCTGTCCACTAACATTTTATCCATTCCACGAGGTCCTAGGCACGATTTAACGGCTTCTGCGATAACTTTACCTGCAGCGATGTTGTTTAGTTGAGCATTCCTTTTTGTAGTTCGTTCTGTGCCTTCCCTAAGGATCAGGATTGGCACTCCTCCAAGGTTTAACGCCAATTCATTTACCTCCTAATATTCCTCATCGCCCATGCCGGGCATTCCTCCTGGTGGTCCTCCTGGACCTGCGCCAAGATCTGACGCTGCGATGACATCATCAATTCTCAAGATCATTTGAGCGGCTTCGCTTGCACTTTTAATCGCCTGTTTTTTTACCGCCAACGGTTCAAAGATGTTTAATGCGGACATATCTGTTGTACCGCCTTCTTCTGTATTCACTCCAAAGCTAGTATTACCTTGATCATGATCAGCACGTAATTGCACCAATGTATCAATGGGGTCAAGTCCTGCGTTTTCTGCCAACGAGCGAGGGATTATCTCAACAGCGTCTGCGAAATTATTAACTGCTAACTGCTCTCTGCCTCCTAAAGATCGCGCATAATCGCGTAGACCTCTTGCGATTTCTATCTCAGGTGCACCTCCACCTGGAACGACTGTTGCATCTTCAATCACGTTCCTCACCACACAGAGGGCGTCATGAATTGCGCGCTCCGCCTCATCAACGATGAGTTCTGTTCCGCCTCGAATTAAGAGGCTTACTGCTCTTGGGTTCTTGCAACCTTCTACAAAAACCATGTTTTCATCAGAAATCTTTCTTTCTTCTACCGTTGCGGCTTCACCTAGGTCTTCTGGCATAAGTTCGTCAAGATTTGATACGATGCGGGCACCTGTCGCTTTAGCGAGTTTTTCGATATCAGATTTTTTCACTCGCCTTACAGCGGCTATGCCTTCCTTACTTAGAAAGTGTTGAGCTATGTCATCAATACCTTTCTGGCATAACACGACATTTGCGCCAGCTGCTTTGACCTTGTCAGCCATTTCTTTGATCATTTCTTCCTCTTGGTCGAGGAATGCTTGCATTTGGGTCGGATCTGTTATGTTTATTTTCGAATCGAATTCAGTTTTGGTAATTTCTAAAGCACTGCTGAGAAGCGCAATTTTAGCATACTTAATAATTTTAGGCATGCCTGGATGCACAATCTCTTTATCCATTACAATTCCGTTAATTAAGTTAGTGTCTTCTAAGCTTTCGCCCTTTTGTTTTTGGATAGCAATATTCTCGATATCCACTTTCCACTGTCCATCGACTTGATCTGCTACTTGCTTGCACGCTTTAACGGCTAAGTCTGCCAAATAGTCGCTGGAATATGCAACCATTTTTGAACCCATTGCGGTCATAGCTACCTTTTTGAGCATCGCTTCATCGTCTATATTTATTGATACTCCAAATCCATCAAGGATTTCAAGAGTTTTGTCTGTTGCCTTTCGATAACCTTCGACAAGGATTGTGGGATGAACATCCAATTCAAGAAGTGTCTCTGCGGCCTTTAATAGTTCACCTGCGAGTACCACAACAGTTGTTGTTCCGTCGCCGACTTCCGTGTCTTGTGTCTTTGCTAATTCGACTATCATTTTAGCAGTTGGATGCTGTACATCGATTTCTTTTAAGATTGTTGCACCATCGTTTGTTATAACGACGTCACCGAACGAATCAACGAGCATTTTGTCCATACCTTTTGGTCCAAGGGATGTACGAACAGCTTCAGCGATAACCTTTGCAGCGGCGATGTTGTTTCTTTGTGCATCTCTTCCTTCAGTTCTTTGTGCTCCTTCTTTTAATAGAAGGATAGGTGTTCCACCTAAATTTGCTGCCATATTCTTTATACCTCCAATACTTTAAACGAGATATTAACAAGAATTAGTATGTAGAAATCTACATGAAGTGTATGTAGATAGATATGGGAAAAAGTTGACTGTAGTAAATAAAAAGTTTACGCCATCGTCACAGAATAAAAAAATGTAGAACTCTATGGAACTAAATGGAAATAAATGAATCATTTTTTCGTTTAAATGAATCATTTTTTCGTTTTGAGCCGTCCTAGTAGATTAAAGACAGCAAAGTTTAAATAGAATAGCGTACACATAGTTATATGGCGTAAACTTTTTTAACATCACAAAAAACGGTGGTTATAACTGTTCAAAACCTACTCCCTCACGCATAACCTCGACCTGTATGAATTTCTCCTCTACTACAGGCGTGTTCTCAATAGCATGCTTTCTGATATATGGAGGCAGATTGTATGGACACAAAAGAAAATTAGGGGTAAAAAACAGTATCGCATACTGCCCACCATCCCTGATTATTCCTTAAAAAAGGCGATGCGGCATTTTTACCTTCAACAATGGAACTATACCCGCCATTGGGTCGATTCTGCCATAAAAACTGCCTTCTCTATTATTAAAAGTTGGAAAAAGAACTATATGAGCGGCAGGCGTACCCGTACGCAGCCGGTGGTCAAGCGGTTTTTTGCCCGCGTGAAACAGACCCAGCTGAAACTAGAAGGAGAGCGACTGCGTATCTCCATAAAACCGAGAACGTTCGTCTACATTGACCTTTCCAAACGATATTTTTCGCTTAATGGTGTGCTGGGCGAGCCCGTCCTTACTACCACGCATATTCACCTACCCATGCATTATCACCGTCCAAAGCCAAAGCAGGAAATCAAGATCGGCTGGGACGCCAACAAGTATTCTTTGGATGGTTTTTCCCCGCAACTGGGCTGGATTAGGATCGATTTGAAGCCGCTGCATACCCTTCACACGACGTATGACAACAAGCGGCGAAGAATAAATAAACTTGCCTCCAAGAAAAAGCGTACGGGAAAAAAATTGCGTAACAAATACCGTCACCGGGAGAGAAACCGTGTAACTCAACTATTGCACCAGATAACCAATGAAATGGTGAGCATAGCGAGTAAACACGGATTTGAGGATTTGGACAAGTTACGGATGACGAAAAAGCGGAGACGGCGCTGGAATCGGGAGTTGTCCCACACCGACTGGCGAAAAATAATGAGCCAGGTGGAGTATAAAAGTTGTGCAAACTTCGTCTTGCCGTATTATACCTCGAAGAAATGTTCCAGATGTGGGTGGTTGCATAAAGACCTGAAAGGAACGCTATTCGAGTGTGGGCAATGCGGCTTGAGGATAGACCGACAGTTGAACGCCGCCATCAACATCTACCTAAGAATGGAGGGTCTTCCCCACGACAAGTTGTGGTTCGAACAGCAGGTCACAGCCGTGGTGGGAGGGTTCACCCAGACAGGGGTGGAGTGGAAGGAGATCGATGAACTCGCGAGATCTCCACATGATACGTTGAAGCCCAAGTTCGCCGTAGCTACGCCCTTTTTACACGTAAAGGTACGTATTGCTACTTAGAACAGAACCCATCGTCAATAACTAAGTTTCATGGATTCCTCTATAACTCCAAATGTCTGTATTCAAAGAATATGCCATCAAAAAAGAGAACTTAAATGGCGAATATTAAGGAGAGGGCGCATCATTCATAGTCGCTTTGATATATTTCAATATCTGCTGTCGTAATTCAACAAGGTA
>JAEOSO010000106.1 GCA_016840315.1 Candidatus Borrarchaeota archaeon
ATGCGTTCCTGATAATAAGAAATCTCGTCTGTCGCTTCCAAAAGACCGTATTTTGCTGAGATAATAAGGACGTCAACATTTTGCCCTAATCCTTCTCTAAATGCTTTTCGTAAAGTCAGAAAAATCTTGCCATCGTATCCTCTAAATGCTGGTAACTTTGCATCACCATCATTTTTCAGTAGATTGTTCTTAGTTTTTGAGCACGAGATAATCAGTAGATGCTGCACGGGTGATACGCTCTCCTAAAACACGCCGATTTATTTCGCAGATTTTAGATTTTGTAATTTTGTCGAGAAATTATACCAAAATAATAATTAAATCGGTATGTAATATCTGGTTATTACTTTTGTCGGCATCTTTATTTCAAAAGAGGAGAATAAAACATTAACTAAGAATCTAGCAGTTCCAAGCGATAAAAAACAATTACGCTTGAACTAATGGCTATTTTGCTAAATAATAACTGAAAAAAAGTGTAAACATTATTTCATTCTATTATATTCACTAATATGGTCTTTATTATCTTTAGAAAGGAATTCAATAATGGGGAGTAACATGTGGGGATGGCTTACACGACCATCCTTGTATGTCTCTCTTATTTCTTGGGTAGCATAATTGATTACAGTGACTCATATGATTATTATGGAATTATTAACGCCGATTAATTGAAGTAAAAGAAAATAAACAGAAAAAGTCAATAATTGATAAATCAAGAAAAATAACTCACTCAATTAAAACCTTACGGAGTTTATAGCAAAAGTCTAATTATATTCATTGAACCTGATTTGGGGAAAAATATGCACTCTTCACAGATTCGCAAGCATGTTGAATCTGACATAAGATTAGAAAACCTAGATGCTCTTCACCCGCATGAAAAAACAGATCCAAAAGCAGTTAATCAATTAGCGCAAGAAATTGAAGCTGATGGTCTTCAGAAAGACCCTATTATTGTAGAAAAGGATAGCAGGGTAGTTTTAGATGGAATGCACCGTCTTGCTGCTTTAAAGAAACTTGCATGCACCAGCATTCTTTGTTATCTTGTACCTTATAAGGATGCATTAGTAGATCGATGGTGTAGATTGCTTATTTCTAATCAGACAATTCCGTTAATTCAATTGATTGAAAGCATGCAGAGATTAGATAAATTCAATATTGAATACATAAACGATCCCCATGAAGCGGCACAATTTGTAAACGAAAGCAAAGCAGCTGGTGCGTTAATTACAAAGGAAAAATCCATTCTTATTAACAACAAATATCCAATCAAGGATTTAGTAGAGATTTATAATTATCTTATGTTTGTAGCAGTTCTATTCAGATTCCATTTTAATATAAATGCTAGATATAGTTCAAAAATCGAAATTGAACGAAAGGATGTCGTAGGAGTGTTAGTGCCCCCCATCGTAAACAAAAAAGATGTAATCAAGGCAGCGAAAAGCAATGTTTTGTTTCCTCTAAAAAGTACGCGCCATATACTTAAAATACGTCCGTTATCGATTGATTTACCACTTTCTTTTTTGCAAGAGGAAAATATTGAAGGAAATAACGAGAAATTAAAGTCTTTTCTTCATCAAAAGAAGATTAATTATCTCCCAAGAGGTACGAAAATCAGAGGAAGAACATACGAAGAAGCTATATTGCAATATGAGCAACTAAATCAATAGAGAACTTTTATATAATATCATTAAATTATCCCCTTGGAGAGTACCGTCTTGTTAATGACAACGGCATCAAGTGGTATCAAGGAACTTGACAAACTGCTAGGTGGAGGTGTACCTCAAGGGACTCAGATCTTACTTGAAGTTGAAACAGGTACCGGTCCTCTGTTGTTCATTGAAAAGTGGTTATGTGAAGGAGTGCGCCAGAAAAAAGTCTGTTTTTTATATAGTTTTGATTATTCGGCAGAAACGATACTTCAGAAATTTGCAGAATTTGGAATCATACCAAAAGAATTTTTTAAGATGGGTAAAATAGTAGATTTCTGGACGAAGGGAGAAGAATACGTTCGAGACTTCTCTAAGTCCATTATCACGATTGGCGAACCTACCAATATTAACAGGGTTATAGATATTATCCATGGAATTTGGCAAGAGTATCGTGACAACTTTGAAACGGAAAATGGGAGCAGGATAAATCTAGTGAGAAGTGCAACTTATTCTCTCTCGACGATAATCATGACATTTGGATTCGACAAAACGTATAAGCTCATAAAAGAACTTACTCAAGTAGCAAAAAATGAAAATGCTATCACCATGGATATGATAGGGATCGGCATGCATACATCAATGGAGACTAAGACATTTGAGTTCCTCTACGATGCAGTAGTACGATTAGAGATAAAAGAAGTTAACGGAGAGTTTAAAAGGTATCTCCGTGTCGTTAAATCACCAATTTTTGATTACGAAACCAAAAAGATACCTTACGAATTTATGAAGAACGATATTGTTTTGTTAAAACCAGACAAGAAAGAAAAATATACTTTTTAAGAATTTAATCCATCGATCAAACTTTTTCTTAATAGTGCCTCTAAATTTTTGGCTAAACCGCTTTGATGGTGAATTTAGTATTTGTTAAGCAAGTATTATAAGAAATCAGATCGAAAAGTCGTCGTTAATCTTTTCAAAAAATGGGCTTTCAGCAAGACTTTAAAAAAAGAAAAACAATACACTTTCCAATGTAGATAATAGCCGAATGGTTGCTCGGTGATATTGATGAGATTTGAGGCGGAAGTTTTCTTTGAATTAAGCAAAAAATTACCTCCAGAGGCAGAAGAATCCTTAAAAGAATTCTTTGATATTGCGAACAACTCCTTTCTTAAAAAAGGTGCGCCAGAAGAGAAAGAACACGAAGGAACTACCATAGACTCATATCAAATTACGCCAGAGGGAATTCTCTTAAGTTTACTTAGTGGCAGGTATGTTAGGGCACATACGGGTATTATGCGACTCAATAATGAATTAACAACATTTTTAGGCAAACAATATCATTTAGGCATCCGAGCCATACAAATTCGCCGATTTGAAATTGATATAGAAATGGAACAAACACCCATCGAGCCTATCACGCTTCCGTTTACCAAAAAAATCGATTTTAATGGAAATAAAGTTCACATTGTTCTGAATCCAATGGATATAGATGAGACTGCTTTGAAAAAGAACTATATAGACAAATTACTTAACCGCTTGGATGAAAAAATTCGAGCACAAGGTATGACGGGCAAGGCTGCATTTTCTGAAACTGTCAGACGTAGTGAAAAACGATTAGATCGCTATGCTATTCGAATAGATCCAACTGAAGAGGCAATGCAACGAGGTTGGGTAAAGGAATTCCCAGGGGCAGGCGTGTGGATTATCATGCCTCCGTTTACCGCACTCATCCGAGCTATTGAGCAAATAGTGATCGATAAGGTAATCAAACCTATGGGCTTTAAAGAAGCGATTTTTCCACGATTGATTCCACTAGAAGTAGAAAGAAAAAAAGGACAACTTGCCATTCCTAATGAACTTTTCTGGGTATGTCCTCCTACGAGTAGAAATCCGAAAGACTTTGAAGAGTACGTAGACTACGTGGAGATTACTGGCACACCTAATGCCGAAATGCTTCAAAAAATGCTCAGACCACCCATGTTTGGTCTCTCATATGCGCAGTGTGAACCCTTTTACGAAATTTTCAACAAGGAATTAGTTGACATTGAAGAACTGGAACAAAATCCTATAAAACTCTTTGATCGAAACGGTCCGACATGGAGATGGGAAGGAGGCGGACTTAAAGGCTTAGAAAGACTTAATGAATTTCATCGGATCGAATTCACATATATGTCTACACCAAAGAAAGTTATCGAGATAAGAAATGAGATTTTGGCACGCTCAGAAGAGATAATAAATGATATTTTTGATTTAGAATATCGAATTGATAAAACAACCGCAGTGTATTTAGAACATGCAGGTATTAGCGAGGAAGAAACGGAACAATTTGTTAAGACATACGACTTAACTACGATTTTACCCTTTGAAACTATTAGTAGACCCGAGGCAGAATTAGAAATCTCATCATATCATGTGCATACAGACTTTTACGCGAAAAGGTTCCTCTTTAAGGATAAAGCGGGAAAGGACGTTTGGACAGGCTGCGTTGGGATTGGTCCATCACGATGGGCCTACGTCTTCGTAATAAGGCACGGATTCGACTTTGAAAACTGGCCAGAAGAAATCAAGAAATATATTGGTGAACTCCCAAAAACTCCACAACTTGTTACTTGGCCAAAAAAATGAATCCACAGATTCAAATCGAGCAGAAAAAAACGGGGATATACACCCTTCTTATCGAATTGAAGCAGGAAATTAAAATCAAAGTTGGTAAATTAGGGGTTTACGAATTCCCTAAAGGCATATACACCTATACTGGCTCTGCTCTTGGAAAAGGTGCAACTGACCTCAGAGGAAGACTTCAACGCCACATTTCTATAACAAAAAATCATCACTGGCATATTGACTACTTGCTTTCTGCAGATGAATCACATATAAAACATATCATATTTTTTGAAACCAGTAGACAAGAAGAATGTAATACTGTCAAGGAACTCATTTCATTAGGCGGAAAAGTAAATGTAAAGGGCTTTGGTGCATCTGACTGCAGAGCTGGATGCAATAGTCACCTTCTTTTCTTTGAAAATAATGATCGAAAAATTCTTGGAGTAGTAAAAAAAGCATATGAAGCGATAACTACTAGAAATAATATTAGCGAGTTATTTTTTGGATGAACGTTTATAATCACCTCGCAAGAAGACCCCTCAACGTGTTGAGGGGATGAATTGCGGTAGAGTATTTCACTTTCACGCAGGTCTCCCTCACACTTAAATAGCAATTAGCTACCATATCGGTGTGCAGTATGCTGAGGTGTCTGGCTTGGCGTGAAGGGCGTACACAAGACACAGTACCCATGAAGGTGCTGTCGTTGCCTCAAGTGTCCCTTGAGGGACGGGGGCTGCTGTGAGCCAGCCCAGAACTGTCGATGACTAGGCTGCATGTGACCAAC
>JAEOSO010000029.1 GCA_016840315.1 Candidatus Borrarchaeota archaeon
ATCGACTGGCGAAAATGGAGGAAGTCCATATTTTGTACCTACCTCAAAGTCCTCAGGTCCAGCGCCAGGAGAACTATGAACGATACCGGTACCCTGCAGTTTTGTTACAAACTCGCTGCTTAGTAATACTGAATGTGCTTCTGGATTTTTTTCATAAAATTCTTTTTGAATTGGAACTTCTTCAATGAGTGGATGTATATAACGAAGTCCCCTTTCCCGCAATGTTTCTCCGTTAACTTCTTCGATTATCTTAAACTTCTTTTCAAGCATTGCCGAAATAATACCTACTGAGACAAACTTTCCTATGATCCAGATTTCATCGTCCACCTGAGCACGGATGTATTCAAACTCCGGGTGTACCATTACGGCAAGATCACTTGGGAGAGTCCATGGCGTTGTTGTCCAAACGATGAAATATTCATTGGACTTGTCTTTGTCTCTTAGTTGGAACTTAACAAAAATTGAAGGATCCCCAACTGTTTTATACTCATATTCATGCTTTGCGAGAACAGTTTCACATCTTGGGCAAGAGTTCAATACCCTAGTGCCTTTATATAAAAGATCCTTTTCGTATGCCTTCTGAAGTGCCCACCAGGCACCCTCAATATATGAATCTTTGATCGTCATGTAAGGATCTTCCCAATCCATCCACACAGCTAACCTCTTAAATTGTTCTGTCATTTTATTGAGATTTTTAATCGCAAATGCTCTGCATTCTTCAATAAAGCGTTCCACACCAAATTTTTCTTCGATATCCTTTTTTGTTTGAATGCCTAGTTTCTTTTCAATAGCAACCTCGATGGGTAAACCATGCATGTCATATCCAGCACGATCATAGACGTCATATCCACGCATTCTTCGATAGCGCAGGAAGAAATCTTTGAGCAGTTTGTTCCATGCAGTACCGAGATGGATGGAACCCGTGGTATAGGGAGGTCCGTCGCAAAAGTAGAACTTTTCTTTACCTTTTCGATAGTCTTTCGTTTTCCGATAGAGATCGTTATCTTCCCAAAACTTCAAAACGGTTTCTTCCAAAGATACCGGTGTAAACTTCTGTGAAATCTTCAATGCGTATTCTCCTCCTAATGACTGCAACAAGTAATAAACAATTGATTACTCTTAAGAGTGACGCCCATATCTCAGTTTTTCGGGGGCGATATTCAATGAGATGCTAAACTTTCGGAATGGGATTATCCTTGTAGTATTCTCATAAGATAAGGATAAAGTACCATGTGTGATTTTGTTTAAAATCTTAACGTCACGATTCCACCTCAAGGAAACCCTACCCTTCAGGTTGGGGAGGAATTGAGGGAGGTTTTTACTTTTATCAGGGACTCTCCACCTTTAAATAGTGTAAAGACGACAGTAAATATCATGAAAGTGGTGGTAACCGCTAAAGTCAAACTGACTGATTGCTCTGACGTCCTGGATGATACTATAGGGATATATGCTCAAGCGGTCCAGTTTTGTGTGGATACCGCGTGGCAACATAAGATTAGGTATAAGGCACCGCTCCACAGACTGTGTTATTATGACGTTAAAGCGCGCTTTGGACTTCAGGCACAACTGGTGATCAATGCAATTACACAAGCCGTCGAAATGGTCAAGAAGGCACGTTCCAAACCACAGGTTTCCCAAGAACTGTCTATCAGGTATAATTTCCCGAGATGCGCTTCCATAACTAAGGACTGGACGGTGCTCTCTTTGGCTACCCTTAAAGGACGTGTGAAATTCCAGATAACTATCCCTCAGGTGTTTGAGCACTATCTTGAGTGGAAACTGGGGGAAAGCACCCTCATTAAGGACTATAAAGGGCGGTTCTTCTTCTGCTTTACCTTCTCCAAAAAGGTTGCCATCCAGCCTCGCAGTTACCACGACTGTAAAATACTGGGTGTTGATCTGGGAGTAAATACCCTAGCAGTAACCAGTGAGGCCGATTTCTTCGGCAGTGTGAAACAACAACGAGTCAGATGGGAACACTTGGTGGCTGAACTCCAGTCCAAAGGCACACGGGCCGCTAATCGCAAACTGCAACAGGCCAGCGGTGCGTGGAAACGGTTTATGACTTGGGTCAACCATAATGTTTCCAAAAGAATCGTTGCTACTTTGTCCGAAGGAGATGTACTGGTGATGGAGGACCTGACCTATATCCGACAGACTGCCAAGTACAACAGATGGGTGCATAAGTGGGCCTTCAGGGAACTGCAACAGTTCTTGGAGTACAAAGCTACCTTGAAAGGGGTTCGTGTCGTATATATCAGACCCCATTACACCAGCAAAGAGTGTAACCGGTGTCAAAGCCGAAACACCTCGCGCCATCGGGGATTCTTTGAATGCCATAGCTGTGGCCATACCCTTAACTCCGATTTAAATGGTGCACGAAATATAGCCCGACGCTATAGGCGGATTACCGGGCTGGGCTGCTGTAAACACGCCCATGATTTAGCGTATGATGAAGTTGAAACTCTTCTTGTAAGAGGACTGATACCAAGTACAGCTAAAAGCCTCACTGCTTAAGCGTGAGGTAGTTTACAAAACGATCTTTTCGTTACAGTTAGGGCAATTTATAAAAACATCGTTTTCGGAGGGTAAGAGGCCTTTTGCACAATGTCGATGAAAAATAGACCCGCAATGAGTACAGCGAACCTTGCAAAAATGTGTAGTACTTCCACAAGTAGGACACACCGAACTACTACAAATCTTGCATTTTGGAGAGTCAACGAGCTGGACTTTCTTTTCTTCGATCTCGTGTGTAATGAGGTCTTCGACTTCTGGGGTGATGGGCTCTTCGACTTCTGGGGTGATGGGCTCTTCGACTTCGGCAATAAGTGGCCCTTCAACCTCGGTGATAGGAATTACCTTATCTTCTTCTATAATAGTCTCTTTAATAAGTTTATCTCCTTCTGAGGGTATAACTGGGGTCTCTGGCTTTGAAGGCATTGAAAGTGTCTCTTCTTGAACAATTAATTCATCAGTATGATTCGTAGGCGGACCATAATATTCGATTACATCACTGAAGTACTCTTCACGAGGTTGTTCTTCACTTTCCACTTTAGATTCACTCTTCGCAATTTGTTCTTTGAGGGCTTCGATCTCTTTATTTTGTTGTTGTATTACGGTGGTTTTTTCCTCCAGTTGATTATCAGTCGTATTAAGTCGTCGTTTGAGTTGGTTAATTTTTGTTTCACGCTCGGTAAGCGCATCTTGAAGCATTTCAACATTTGGTTTGAGTTCTTCTTCTATTTGTCTTTCTAGTTGTGTTATTTGGCGTTTTATCTCACGCTGTTTAATCTGGAGTTGGTCACGTTCTTTTCTTAAAGCAGAAATTTCCTCCGTTTTTTCATCAAGTTGCTTATTAAAATTTTTGCGTGTATCTTCCAAAGCTATAATTTTTGCGGATTGATCTGATGTATGCAATTCCAATTCTTTGATTTTTGATGTTAACGAAGCGATCTGTTGTTCAATCTGTGTTTTGTAATTTAAAAGCCGTCTAAGTTCAACATTTTGCTGCTCTGTTTCCTCTTCTTTTTCCTTCAATAGCGTTCCTAGTTCTGTGTTTGTTTCCTCTAGTTGACTAATTTTTTTGCCACGCTCTGAGTACATTGCTTCCAGTTCGGTTAATTTCGGGGTAAGTTCCTCTAAAGTTCTCTCAAGGTCATTTACATGTTCTCGATATTTCCCAAGGGCGTCATCTAGTCGAGTATGCTCGTTTTTCAAATTCATTAGCTCTTCTTCACGAGTATTTAGTTCTTCTTCTCTAAGTTTTAGGTCTCTAACTTGTTTCTGGAGTTGATCTTCAAGGGAGACAATTCTCTTTGTATATTCTGAGATTTTTTCGGTTAACATGTCTGTGTTATCCTCTGGCAAGCTAATCTCTGTAAGAATATCTTCAGACTCCATAAGGTCACTATTTAATTCCATTTGTTCTTCAATAAGCGTTTCAGAAAACTCCATCTTTGGTGGAGGTAAATCGGTAATTACTTCAGAATCGGTAGTGTCGAGTTCTGTCGCAATTATATCTTTTTCTTCTGCAAGAAATACCTGTTCTCCTTCCATTTTCGGAAATTCCTGCAATGATGTTGTCAATTTGCCATTTATATCAACTTTATGATCTGCTATGATCCTTAATTGATCCGAGGGAATTTCTTCAGGCTGCAAAATCCGAAATGAGAGAGGTATAGTAGTAATTTTGAGTAAACTTGTGTCCTCTTTCTCAAACATGAATTCAAAAATAAGTTGGAATTCACTAGGTACCTGACCACTTGGTGCAATGAAACTTACTTTCTGGTGCGTTTTATCCCCTTTTTTGAATTTTCTCGGAAATTCTTCAACCTGTGCAAGTTTGAAGACCTTTGGCAGATGCTGAAACCTTCTAAAGTTGTGTGGAATATTGGTTTCTACCGTAAAAAACACGGCAAATCGTTCTCCAGGCGAAAGCGCTGTTTTTTCAACGCTCATTTTTAAGGAAATGGCTTCCTTAGGTTCTTCTTGAGTCAAGGGAATACACGCTCTTTCATTAACCTTATCTATATTGGCAGAGGATTTCTTCTCACCTAATTTGAATATTAACTAGTATATTTTAAAGCTTTCACCATGTTAAAGTATATGGTGACTATTCGCGCGCAAATATAAAGATGTTTTTTTCGCTTAATGCAAACACCTAGGTTCTGAAGAACAAATTACCCACCTGAATAGGAGTGAATTAAGACAAAAGACAAAACATTCATTAACCACCGTGCAGTGGCTCCCTATGAAAAGGATTCTAGTTTCTTAATCAAATAAATTAAAGAATGAAAACGATCGGTGATGAATTATGGTAACAGTTCTCGCTCAATTTGCACCTGCTATTCTTATAGTCTCGGGACTTCTTGCTATAGCGTGGTTAAGTGAAAATATTGCTGAACGTATGGGAAAAGTAGGAGAGGTTTATGCTATTCTTATCAAGATTTTTGCTGCTCTTGGCTTCTTTTTTGGAATTCTAGCTGTTGTGACCGGCGTTGTAGTGTGGGTAACGCCTACTAACGCGTTTCCCCCAGGCCAAGCTCCATCATGGTTGGGTGATTTTATATTGATAGCCCTATTACTGGTGATCGGCATTGCAAACGTGATGAAACCATGGACTGTGGTTCCATGGGCTGCGCTTCTTGGATTAGTCGGTGGGCTTGCCGCTGCTGGTGTCGCAGTCTTTATAATGGTCGCATTAGGCGTGTCCTTAACGAGTTACTGGCTGGTCATCGCAATTATATTCATAGTCGTTGCTGGAATAATATTTTTCTTGTTCAAATGGATCGAGGAACTCCTAGAATTCATAGCCAAAGTGCTAACCTTCCCACTCATCAGTGTACCCTTAGGCTTCATCGCAATTGGCTACGCAATTATTATTCTGCTCGCCTGATGCACTCTTCTAGCGTCTAGTGATTCAACACAAAAAATACGGTTCCCTTACATCCTTTTTTTCTTCTTATTTTGCAACGAATGAACTGCGAGTAACTCTCGCGTACGGAAAAGGATTTTTCGCCGATAAAGTTAAAAACTCAAGATATACTATACTTCTGACAACGAATCCTCTGTAAGTCGTTAGTCGTATTAGTCTCTTAAGAACGGGTCCGTGGCCTAGCCTGGATGAGGCGCCGACCTAGGCAAAATTTGGTCTAGGGCGTAAGCCTTCGAAGCCGGAAAAGTTCTCCCCCAATAAGGAGGAGGCTCTAAATCATGGGTTCAAAGTTCCTTGAGTATCCTCGGGAATGAAAATCCCATCGGACCCGCCATTTTTAACACGGTTTTATTTGTACAACAAATGATAATATCTTCCCTCGATTTATTGGAGAAGATTTTTCAAAACGAAGAATTATAACATGGGCCCGTAGCCCAGCCAGGATAGGGCGCAGGCCTCCTAAGCCTGAGTACAACCTTCACATCGAAGTTGTAAAGGAGATCGCGGGTTCGAAGGGTTTTGAGCAAGATGCTCTTTCCCGAAAATCCCGCCGGGCCCGCCACTTGCTTATTAACCTTAGATTCATTTTAGAGAGCGTCTATATTGCTTTAATATAGCCTTAAATTTTCTGCATCCGGCCCCATAATGCGATTTTTCTCTTAAATCACCTGCTTGTTGTTCAAGAAAGCGTTCCAAATGCCATTGAGGATCAGTTTTTATGGAAGTTTCAGTATGTGCTCTAATCCCGTAAACTTCTTTTGAGTCAGAAAGCGAGAAGAGTCGTAAATGCAATTGCCGATCGTTCCAATAATAATGGTATTCAGCCTTCGAGCCACGCGAGATTTCTTCGTATCTATCAAAATCCATTGCCTTCAACATCTCGTCTATTCTCGCGAAAGTTATGTTCCTAAAAGTAACACAGTATTTCTGAGCGACCATAATTTGTCTCCAGTTATCTTAAAAATCTAGCAGAGAGATTTTTTAGTGCTCAAAGGATTTTCCCTTTTAAACTGTTAAACAATAAAATGCATGGTATAAAAGTTCAACGAAATGTCTGTCTCTAATCTTCTTGAAAATCATAAAAACAATTAGAAAAAAGAAGCGGATACCAAGATCCACGTAAAAGTGAAGTGAAAGAGAGGTCGTCAACTCACTGTATTTAGAAGTCATTTATATATTTTTCGTTTTTGTGTAAATCTTCTTATAAGCATGATGAAAAAATTGACATTTACATGTTAACTCGTGTTTAAAATATTAACAAAGTAATTATGAGTTCTTTACAGGTTTTTCTTTGACAGAGGATATGTTCTTTAATTTGGTTAGTAATTAGAACCTTACTTTGAATATGATTATGTTAAACTAGGTTATGAGATGCGTCATATTAGAAAATAAGATATATTAAATCTTGTTTTAATTCATCTAACTATTCGGAAAGAAAATAGATAGTAAAAACAGCAGATTTAAAGTGATTATGTTAAATTTAATTCATTGAGATCGCCTCTGGAGACTCCTTCCTTTTAAGGTGGAGAGGAAAGATGCGCAGAAACTAACATAAATTGAATAATAACCCTTTTCTATATTTTACCAACTCCACTTTTGTAAGTGCAACACTTGGATTTTTTCCTGTAGGATTTTCCAAAACAACTCGTTTTCCGTAACAATGGACACCTTTTACTCTATATATTCTATTATTATACTTGACCAGGTCATACGGTTGCAACTGGTATTTCTGTCTCCTAATAGACGGTTTGAATCCTTTTCTGTTCTTTTGTAGCGAACGATTATTGCGTCTAACCTGAACCACTTCATATGGCCTGCAGCGTTCTTGGTTTGTTCCGCCGGCAATGACGAACGCATCGTTAACATGTGACTTTTCCAACCCTAACTTATTGCGGTGGTATTTGGTGACGTATCCGTAGGTATGTTCTGCTCCTAACCGCGCTACTATCCTCCAACGAATGTTATTTAGACAGGCAGTTGCTTTAAGAGGTTGTTTTGCCTGTTGCTGGATGGTAGGATAGCCAAACTCCTCAGCGGTCTTATTGCCTTTCTTTAGATTGCAGGTTCTACATGCGATCGTCAAATTAGACACTCGATCTGTCCCACCTCGGCTTTTCGGGACGATATGCTCGACTTCTAAGGGCACGTTTGTTTTACCACAATAGGCACATTTACGCACCCATTTGTCTAACAGATACTCTTTGACTTCGTAGCCCTGAAGTTCACCCTGCTGATATGCTATGCCGGTGATTTCTGGGTGCTGCATTTTGTGTGCATCGAAATTCGCCACCTCTACCCTTTTGTAGGTTATCGGTAGTAGCGTTGCAAGTTTAGTAACTAATCTAATATGTGAAGCTAACCTGTGCTGAGTACTAGGTGCTAACCATCCTTCAGGGCGTTCTCGGTTATTAAATCGCGGTGGTCTATATCCTAATCTACCTCTACGCGTTCTACGGTACCTCCGTCTTGCTTCTAACTTGTTAGACACATCCTTGCGAAGCACTAAGGTGCCACTGATGAGTTCTAACTTGTCTGTCTTGGCACTAAATCCAATGTTCGTATATCCAATATCCACTCCCAGTTTAATCGGTTGCGTAGTTTCTCCAGTGGCATAGTTCAACTGAATAGTAAAAGGACATCGTTTTACAACTGTTGCCTTTCCTTCGTGTAATAACTTCTTTCCTGTGCGTTGTGTGGTAGGCATGAGAGGTTGCCCTCTCATGTTAAACACATAGATAGGTACTCTCAAGTCCTATCGCCTCCTTTAACTGGCGTTAAAGTCGGTGGGTTCTCTTCGCCAAGGTTATCAGCCAGTACTATACGATGATCACTGAGAGTTTCCTCTCTGTTTAAACCACCATTTACAGAGCAAGGGACTAGAGAAGCATCCCTTGGTGTGTTCTTTAACTCTGCTGATAACTTAGATATCGTCATATACCTGACCTCTCTTAGGCTAATCAACTAATTACTCTTGCTCCTCACGAAACAAGCCCCGTCCCTTTAGGGTGGGGTAATTGACCATCTATCTGTTAAATCTTATTTTAAGTCTTCTTCAGCTGGCCAAACTCGTTCCACTAGTTTTCCACCACATTTCATACAAGTAAAAATTTTTGTTATTTGGCCCTGACTGTCATGTGTAAAGCGCATGCCAACTCCTCTCTCGCATAATATATCAAGTTTGCAAAAAGGACAGTAATAGTACACATTAAGCGCTCCATGCTCCCCTTTTTTCCCAGGAGCCCACAAATAATCGCTACACTGTATACACATCTTCTGAGCATCACAACGCAAATGACTAGCTATGTTTGTCATTTAAGGCCCTCATGCCTATTTTCAGTATTGATCTAGTTAGTTACCTCATGCTCAAGCGCTGAGGCTTCCTGCTTCAACCACAAGACTCGATCCCCCTGGCAGGGTTACGGAGGTCTCGATATCCACAGGTGTCAATTCCCTACGCACCGTAGGTACTCAATACAGTATCTCAACAGCGAAGTATATAAATATAGCGCAATTCATCCCGCTTCTCAAGAGGACGGGCTTTCTTGCTTAGCGTTCAGTAAAATCTAGTCTTATAAATGATCAAATCTGTCCCTAATGAATTTTTTTATTAAGAATTACTGATTTTGTAAGCTATCTATGAGGAGTTTTTTGAGACTAGACATCATCATTTCAAATTTTGAAATATCAGGACCGCCGCCTATCACTAAACGTTCTTTTTCTTTTCCTCCAGCCCCGCCTCCAACTATAGTACATGCTTCTTTAACAAGAGATATCACGCTAAACGGAACAGCATTTCCTGATGATCCAACTATGGTAACTTGTTGATTTTTGTTTGCAAGGATAGCTATTGTTGAGGGATTATCATCTGTAATTTTTTTGCTTAATTTTATTAAATCTTCTCGGTCTCCAGAAACCTCTGTCAATACTAGGGAAATATTATTAATTGTTATGGCGCTTTTGATGAGTTTTGGTATCTTATCAAGAATTAATTCATCTGTTAACTGTTCAATGCGTTTTCCTCGCTCTTTCCATTCTTCAAAGAACTTAGTTGCCGTTTTTGGCAATTGATCTATAGGGACGCGTAGGATTTGAGCAGTTTTTTCAAGCAATTGTTCTCTTTGTTGCATATATCTAACTGCGGCTTCCCCAGCAGTGAATTCTATCCGGACTACTCCATCTTGAATTCGTTCACTGCTCATGCAACGGATTACTCCAACTTCACCAGTAGACTTACAATGAAGCCCACCGCAAGCTTCGGCATCCCAATCCTCTATCTTGACAATTCTGATCATCCTACCTGGTACAACTCCACCTTGATAAATAGTGAAGCCATACTCTTGTTCTGCTTCGTTTCGCAATTTCCATTCAATCTGAACTAGTTTATTCTGCCTAACGGCTAAATTCGCTTTTGCTTCAATTGCCCTCAGTTCATCTCCTGTTAACGATTTAAAATGAGAAATATCCAGCCTTGCCCTTTCAGGGGATTTTTCTGCGCCGACTTGCCAAACATGCGATCCCAAAAGTGTTCTTGCAGCGGCATTAATTATATGTGCCGCTGTATGGTGTCTCATAAGTTCAATTCGACGACTCCAATCAATTCGCCCATGTACTGTTCTTCCTTCATATTCTTGAGGAATGGCATCGTCGAGGCTGTGTACTATCACCCTACCTACAATAAAGACATCTACCACTTTAAATTCATCTAAGGTTCCCGTGTCAAACTGTTGACCTCCACTGGTGGGATAGAACAATGTCTTGTCGAGGACCACATGCTTATCATCGACTATTCTGAGTATTTTTGCATCAAATTTTGTTTCGTAGGGTTCGACGTAGTAAAAGCGGTGAGTTTCTTCTAGGTCTTTGAATTTTTGCTCGAAACCATCGTCAATGGGTGCTGTTTTTTCTATGGTACTTTTTTCACCTAATTCTTTAAAGAAATCTACGGGGATTTCCACAGAAGTCCCTAATTTCTGTGCTTCTTCCGCAACTATTCCAGGAAAAATTCCGTTGGCAGTGTACCATTCTGTTAGGATCTTACGATCGATTTTTTTCTTTTTCTTGAGATAACGCCTTACTAACGCTCGTCCACTTTCAATTGTTTTTGAGTAGCGTTGCTTCTCAATGTTGAAGATGTCCTCAAAGATATCTGATGCCGCACTCACTCGACGATAAGTCTTTTGTAAATATTCTATATGCTTATGACAAATTTCGGGTAGTTCTAAATTAAAATTATAATGATTATTGAAATTTATTGCCCTTCTAAGAAGTACCCTAAGATTGTATCCTCCGCCTATATTGCTTGGAATAGCCCCATCGGCAATTGCAAAAACCAAGGTTCTCATATGATCGGTAATTACATAGATACCTAACAAAGGTCCAATTTCTTGTTCAAATTCTTCTGGATCAATTTCCAGTTGACGGGCAATCTTTTTTCTGATAGTGTCGATATTTTTTACTTCGTCAACATCTAAGAGCCCTGCAAGTTTCACATATTTGCCTATCAGTTTTTGGTCTGGAGAAATGCCCGCTTCCTTTTTCACATAATCTAGTACTGGTCCAAATGTCGCCTCATAGATCGTTGGCGAACCTTGTGTGAAGAATGCAAGACGTTCAAGTCCCCATCCGACATCTATAACACGGATATCAAGTTGTTTATAAGCACCGTTTGTAAATTGGTATTGCATGAAGACGTTGTTAACGATTTCAAGCCCTTTCGAGAACGCTTCTAAGCAAGGTCCAAAATTCCCTCCTCCTGCCCACACATCTTCTTTATATGTGAGTTCTTCTTGAGGGATTTGCATTTCTTCTGTCAAAAATTTGAAATTTAGTTCTATACAGCGATCCATCCAATATCCTTTAAGATACTCCGAATTAAAGGCGTGTTGACCTCCCATAATAAAAGAGGATAAATGACGACCAGTACGACCAATATTATCTAGATCGATGGTTCTTAAGCAGGGTTGTGGAATGACGAGTGGATTTGCTGGCGGATCAACTGTTCCATTAACCACCCAGGGTTGAAAACAGGCGATTGAAGCAATGGTAAATGGAATATCGGTTCGCCAGCGCGCGACGATCGGATACTCAGTTATTTTTGCATGTCCATGGCGCTCAAAGAAATTGTTCCATATTGTAATACTTTCATGGAAATCCCATCCGCCATTTAGACTATCTCCAATAAATTGATAACCTCCTTCACATTGGGTATCTCCACAAGTGTTTTTTTCTGGATTTAATGTCCAGTAGAAGCTTTCACAGACATTACATTGTTTACGTGTATATCCCTTCTCCCGAAATAATGTAACTTCATAATGCTCCCGTTTGAACAATTTCCTTAGCTCTGCTTTCGATATCGCCATTCTGAGCCACCAAAGAACTTTAAATAAAAAATGTATTACTATTTCCCTTAAAGATATACAACATCTTACGAGAGTACAAATCGCTTTCGATTAGCCTTTGCAAATACAGGGAGTATACCTCTCATCAGAAATGGGGTGATAACAGTTTTAAATATACCCAAAAAGAGAGATATATTAACTTTCGTGAGGAGGCAGTAGATAAAAAAAGGGAAAACTTGATTTGTTAATGAAAGGAGTGTATATAATAACAATGTCAAAATCACCAAGAAAAAAGAAAGTGACGATCTGTCCAGAGTGCGCAGGCAACATGAAGTATGACAGAAACGCTCGATTAATAGTATGTCAACGATGTGGTCTTGCAGTTACCCGAAACGAATTAGATAAGATGCGGGCTGAACTTCGGAAATTTGTGGAGGTAGAAGATACAGCAGATGAAAAAAGACGCAATAGGAAGGATTATCTAGACTGGTATTTGAGTCAAAAAGAATAGAGGTACTTCCTTTTGTGGTGAAATAATCTGTAACTTTAGAAGCTATATTGTACTTATTTTAAACCCATGATTGTACCTTATTCACCAACTCATAATAAAGGCGATAATGATGGTATGGAGACTTTTACGTCCCGATGCAAAACAAGTATGGGATGATTCTGTTGTTAAAACTCTACTTAGTCGCTATTGGGACATTATGAATGAAAAAAGGATTGCAAAGTATCTTATCGCAAAGAGAATTGATGCAAAAATTGAGCTAAATGAAGACATATCAAGATTATGGAGTGTACATGAAAAAATTAGAAAGAGTTTTAGAAACACTATTAAGCGAATTGATAACGGAGAACTCGAATTCGAATCCATGGATACCCCTAAAGTGTCCTACTTAGATTTGAAAAGTGAAATAGCTCAAAGAATGCTTGAGGACTGCATCTTTTGTGAAAGGCGATGCAGGGTTAATAGAAGTCAAGGTGAGAAAGGAACTTGGTGTAAGTTAGATGGACAGGCGCGGGTCAGTAGTGCTTTTTTACATCACGGAGAAGAAGCTCCTTTAGTCCCGAGTGGTACAATCTTCTTTACCAGTTGTAACTTCTGTTGCGTCTTTTGTCAAAATTATGATATATCACAGATTTACCCAGAAAACGGTGTAGAAATCTCTCCTGAAAAACTTGCATCGATGGCACGTAATTTAAAGCGCGAAGGTGCGCGAAATATCAACTATGTTGGGGGAGATCCAACTCCAAATCTTCATGTAATCGTAGAATCTCTAAAATACAACAATTTAAACGTGACTCAACTTTGGAACTCAAACCTCTACTGCTCTGAAGAAACGATGAAGATTCTGCTTGACACCTGCGATGTGTGGTTACCGGATCTGAAATACTACGAGAATGACCATGCCAAAGAACTTTCAAAAGTTCCTAATTATTGGGCTGTCGTTTCAAGAAACCATAAAATGGCGTACGATCATGGCGGGCTAGATCACGGCGAGATGATTATACGACATCTAGTGATGCCTAATCATGTTGAATGTTGTACAAAACCGATTCTAGAATGGATAGCCGAAAATGTTCCAAAGGCACTCGTAAACATAATGGCCCAATATCGCCCTACACACCTAGTTGGTCGCAACAAACAGTACAGTAGTATTAATCGCCGTCCTACTTCAGCAGAAATGGACAAAACCTACAAACTCGCCGATGAATTAGGCATTATCTGGAGACCTGTAAGTTAAATATCTTGAAACGAAAATGAGAGTTCTTCATAGAGCGAGGTTTATTACGTTAACTTTACTATTTCAAATTTTCGAGTCCTAGGATAACTCCTTGGATGCATTTTTCCACAATCCGCACACTTAAGGCGTAAATCCACTTTTTTTGATGTTTTTGAAGCCATTTTCGATTGGGTAATCGCTCTTTTTGAGTATTTTCCGTGGTTACCATATCCTTTTTTGTGCCTTTTGGCTCTTCGTTGTCCTTTCGAAAGGGCTCTTCTTGCCTTGCCTTTTACTTCGTTAACATCGTGTGTTGTATGCCTACGGCAAGAGGGACAGTACGCACGAATAACTGATGGAAATTTAACCATTAGTTTCACCTAAACCGAATTACTTTTTTCGCTCTTGCAGTCAAATCACATATGATTCCTTTTAAGTTTTTTTCAAAAATAAAAAGGGAAATAGTGCGTCTTGAAACTATATGGGAACTGGCTGGTTGAAGTCAATCGAGAATTTTTTCTTTTCACTATCAGCAGCAGTTGCTTTAGTTTTTAAAAAGTCCAATGCGTCCTCATTATCGAACAGCAAGGCATGTTGGAGTACGTCCTCAATTCGTGAAATGGGCACTATTTCAACTTTATCCTTGTATTTTGCCTCAAGAATGACATCCTTCTTATTTGCCATAGGAATAAGAACTTTTTTGAGCCCAGCTTCACATGCCGCTTCTATTTTCGGTGTTACGCCTCCAACAGGGAGTACGTCTCCGCGCACGCTAAGTGACCCGGTCATGGCTACCGATTGATCAATTGGGATTCCTCTTATTGAGGAGAAGACTGCTGTTGCGACTGCTATTGATGCACTATCGCCTTCAACTCCTTCATGAGTTTGCAGGAATTGAATGTGTATGTCATATTTAGAAACGTCATCTCCGCTGTATTTCTTGATGAGAGCTGAAACGTTCTGGACAGCTTCGTTTGCAATATCTCCTAATTTGCCTGTGGCAATAATTCTTCCTTCATCAGAGCTCAGTGCAGGTACAACTTCTGCTTCCAATGGCAGTACAATCCCGCTTGCACCTATTCGTGGATCACCAATGATCGCTAGCCCATTAACTCGTCCAACGGCTGTCCCTGTTACTCGAATAACCTCGTACTCTCGTTTTTGTTCGATGTACTTATCACCTATCTGTTGTTCGAGGCTGCGAGCTAATTTTTTCGCATTAATAATATGCTCCGCAGTAACATCTATAGCACCTTGCTCACTTGCCAGGTCTCCGGCTGCCCTAATCAAACCTCCGAGATCTCGGAGCATTAATGTTAAATGACCTTTCCTGCCGGCTCTTCTTCTTCCCTCACGGATGATTTCGAAAACTGCGTCTTTAGTGAAATGAGGAATCTTTCCATCTTTTCTTACTTCCTGCGCCACGAACTGTGCATATTTTCGTCTATTCTCTAGGGTGTCAGGGATTGTTTCATTAATATATACTTCATATCCATACCCGCGAATTCTTGATCGCAGAGCGGGATGCATTTTCTGGACGGTATCTAAATTGCCTGCTGCTATGAGAATGAAGTCACAGGGTACTGGCTCTGTTCGAACCATGGCACCACTACTTAATTCGCTCTGGCCTGTTATTTGGAACCTTTTCTCTTGCATTGCCGTTAACAGATCATGTTGAGTTCTTAATTTAAGAGTTGCAATTTCGTCGATAAAGAGCACTCCTTTATGAGCCTTATGGATCAAACCTGCTTCAACGCGTTCATGTGCAGGAGTTCCAAGTCCCCCGCTTTGAAATGGGTCGTGCCTCACGTCACCCAACATTGCACCCGAATGTGCACCTGTTGCTTCGAGAAATGGAGCATATTCTTTGCTGCTATTATCCACTAATAGCTTTGGAACGAGTTGCTCAGATCTTATCTTCACCTGATTTATGATCAGAAATGCCACAAGAGCTACAAATACGCCCATAAGCCATTGTCCAGTTAAAAAGGCTAAAATAATAATAACTGCGGGGAGCATGATTGAAATAAAGTTGCGTAATCCCTTCGACTTATTTGCTTTTTGTAGGTGGTAGAGCACTATTTGTTCTCCGCTCCCGGCAGGTACCACAACAATTTTAGGCGTATTTGGATCTTTTCTATTAGGAATGGCGAGGATATCTTCCATCTGCTC
>JAEOSO010000030.1 GCA_016840315.1 Candidatus Borrarchaeota archaeon
GCCCCCCTACTTGTAGGGTGGTAGTTCACAGTTCCACGGAAAAATACTATCCACAAAAGACTCGACAACGGGCATTCCTGATTTGGTGTGCAAAATTATGCCTCGACAAAAAACACCAAAAATCGTTAAAAGGTTTCAAAAGAAGATTCCTTGGCTGTCAGAGGTAGTTAATACTGCAGAAATTGCAGCTGACCTAGACATCCCTGATATAAGGGTAACCGCCACATCTTCAAGCAGATGCAGTATTTGTAAGGGGGGAAAAATGCTCTGTGGCAAGACAAGATGCCCACTTATTGCTAGAATCCGTTCCTATCTGAAAGTAAAGCCACTTTATGATCGAGAGGTCTTAGAAGGCGCTTCACCTCCAGGTGTCTTTGTTGGGAGAATTGGATATCCTTATGTATACGCAGGCCCGCTTGTTCCTCCTATACAAGGTGATACCAGCCTTTTAGATGTACCAGAACTTTGGTTTGGAAAATCAATTGAAGATATAGTTGATATGCGGTTCAAGCTGGTGCGAGGAAAACATCGAATTAATGTCAAGAAACCTGAGCAAGGAGGACGAATCTTAGATGACACGCGGCTTATAGGATTAGCTGAACGTTCTGTTGATATTGATCTTTCGTTGAAATCAAAACCTAGTTCCACTTTTACATTAAGTTCTGAAGTACAGCCCATGGGTCCTTCTGCTCTAATTAACAACTTAGAAGTTGAAGGAAACATTAAAACTGAACGTCATCTTGAGAAAGCATATGCGGATACCGATCTCAAGGCTGCAAATGCCATTGCTGATTTATATAGGGACAATGTAAGGGTTTCATCAATCCAGAAGGCCTTTTCTGTTGGATCATTTGGCCTAAAAGGACAAAGAAAACTAGTACCAACTCGATGGAGCATTACTGCAGTTGATAGTATACTTTCTAAGAACTTAATGAAGAATGTGAAGCAATTTCCAACTATTAATGAATTTCGTGTGTATGAATCTAATTATCTTGATAACTGTTTTCAAATTCTATTTCTTCCTGAGAACTGGAGATATGAAAGCATGGAAGCGTGGTACCCCGGCACAATTTGGAACCCCGCAGATCAAAATATCCATATGTTTGGTGATTGGGAAGGCTATCATGGGCGCACCACTTATGCAAAAATCGGTGGATGTTATTACGCGGCTAGATTGGCAGTTAATGAACTTCTTGAGAAGGAAAGACGGCAGGCAAGTGTTATTATACTAAGGGAGATCCGACCGGGCTACATTATGCCTGTAGGCGTGTGGAACGTACGAGAAAACGTCAGAAACGCATTGAAACAAAAGCCTCTTAAATTCGAAACTTTAAAAGAGGCATTAGATCATGTCGGATGCCGGCTCCATATCGATCTTGATGTGTGGATCAATAACAGTCAGCTTTTGAAGGATGTCCTAGTGCAAAAGAAAATCACTGATTTTTTTGCCTAGTGACAGGTGCTTATTTTTTATGAAAATCTAATCAACGATAAGCAAAATCGTTGAAACTGGAATAATTTTACTAGAAAAACGGGATAATTTTACTATAAACTTTAAATGAGGCGTATACTGATTTTACATTAAGATTACATAAGCCGCATAGAGGATTGAGTTTGTTACTTAACGTCTACATCTTCAGGGAAGATGGCATCTGCCTGTTTACAAGAACATATGGAAGCATTGAAACTGATGAGGCCATCGTTTCTGGCTTTTTAAGCGCTATCTCAAGTTTTGGAGAGCAAATTGGGACAGCATCCCTTAAACAACTTGATTTTGGGAATTATCGTATAATTCTAATAAACACAGGAGAGAATTTAATAACAGCGGGTGTTATTGACAAGGATGATGATGTATTTGTCGTGGAAACTGCCTTAAAAAGGCTCACTTATGACTTTCAGGGTTATTATAAAAATTTCAAAGATGGTGCAGTCAGTAATTCCCTTTTCGAAGGCTATTCTGAGAATGCCGATGAGATTTTACAATTCATTTCTTCGCCAAATAAAACAATTGCACAAGCTAAGAATTTATCTCGGGTCATTAGACAAATGAAAAATAAATTTGCGATACTACTGGAAGTTATTGCCTCCGGTAAACCTTTGTATGTTTGTGCTGAATCCCGTGAAGAAACTGAAATATATGTGCATACTTTGGCAAAACTCCACCCTATTATAGAACTTGTCCCTTGGACTGAAGATGAGAAAACAATCTATTCATTGAAACACCGAAAAAATACAATCGTTGGAATTCCACTAACGTATGTTATGAAACTCGCTGAAGATGAGGAACTTTCTATTTTAAATTTAGTTCAGTTTCGAATACATAGCAAAGTACAGCCTACCAAAAAGTGGAAAGATGTAGCAAAATACGCAGTTAAAAACGCCGATGAAATGGGTGATGAGTCAACATACAGCTATATTCAATCGAGGATGCCTAAGAACATCATTGATGATTCAACGAATTTAAAGCATGCCATCAAGCAAATGAGTAAAGAATTCCCTATAATCCTGGAAGTAATTGCTTCTGGGAAGCCATTAGTCGTGAGTTCTGAATCTCGTGAAGAAACTGAATTATATGCTAATACATTAGCAAAATTTCGTTCCCAAATAGATTGTATTCCCTGGACGGAAGACGAGGAATTAATCTTCTCTTTAAAGGAACGAAGCAATACGATTGTCGGAGTCCCGTTAACATATGTTATGAAACTCGCTGAAGATGAAGAACATTCGATTTTGAATCTAGCTCAGTTTCGAATTCATGGAAATGTGAAAGCTTCGAAAAATTGGAAAGAAGTAGCAAAATATGTATCTAAAAAACTCGAAGAGTTAGGCGACGACGGAATATACACATATGTTCAATCGCGGATGGAAGATTGATAGAAATCTCTTGACTCTAAAAAGAATTTCAAAGAGAAGAATTGATTTTTTAATACAAATCTTCGATTCACTTTTCTATTTTTGTTCTTTGAAAGTCGTAATCTCATTTTTATTATCATTACTACGTTTAATCTTCAATTAATTATGCGCGCACTTACTCTATATTTTGAAGTTTGATTTTTCCCGTAAGTTTTATATAGTTAATGCGTTTGTGTTAGTATTGTACGTTTGAAAAAAATCAAACGTATGAAGTATTTGATAACAATTATCTTAATTAAATTCAAAAAATATGGAGGTTGAAAGATGAGCGAAATGACAACAACAGAAAGAACTAAAGCAGTACTTCAAACAGTAGCAGAGAACTTCAAAGTTTTGTATCAACGAGCATATCGAGCATTAACGTTTGATAAAAGTGTATACAATGAAGTTAAAGATGACCCAGAAGCAACCATTCCATCAGCACTAATGCCTTTTCTAATCGAGATCGCATTTCTTGTCATTGTAGGAATTGCAGCGATCCCACTTTGGCTCCTGTACGGCTCTAGTGCACAAATTCAAGGAACCATTACCCCAGTACATTGGGCAGCTGGAATCGGAATCGCCATTGCAGCTTCAGTAGTATTCTTCTTAGGTACATTTCTTGTATGGGTTGTATCACAAGCGATCATTGCGCGATTTGCGGGAGTTAAGGAACTTCAGATAAAGCAAGTTTTAAGGAGTTCCGCGTTTGCTTTTGTTCCGTTGTTCTTTGCACCAATTGTCTTTGTAGCTACAATGTATGCTGCAGTGGCGGGTGCTTGGATTGGAGCCGCAGCAATCTTCTTGATAGGTGGTGGAATTGTTTGCATCCTCGTTGCAGCCAACAATATCATTGCATTCAGAGAAATAACCGGTGTTACCACTGGCGTCTCAATAATGAGCAATGCGTTTGCTCTTGCATTAGCCAGCATTCTAGCTGGTTTAATGGGCGTTGCCTTTGGTCTTTCAGTAGCAGGAATAGCTTGGCTGTTATAACATTGACTGATTCAAGAACATTGACAAACAATTCTTCCCCACTTTTTTTTCAAATTTTTTTGATAACGAAATTACGGTAATGAGGAATATGATTAACACAGATTTCTTGATCATAAACCCTACATTTAGTTGTCATTACACGAGATCTAGCAAACACAGGAAGAAATAAAACCTTATATAACAAGGAATGTCCACATTCATCTGTTATCGTGCTTGGTTTATGGAAGAATTTCATTGGAGGTTCTCTTTTGTTGGACGAAAAAATGAATGCAATCTCGGTTGTTGGACGGATTAAAGAAGGATTCAAAATCTGGAGAAAAGGATGGTTAAGCTTTATACTGGCAGTAATTTTACTATCATTTGTTTTCATAATCGTAATGATCCCCGTGGGTTTTGGTATTGCGGGTATTGCAGGTATTGGAGATTATTTTGGAGAAAGTTCCATTTCAATAGCGATAACAGCTTTTACGTTAATAGTTTTTAGCAGCGCTTTTAATTTTATTGTTATCGGAACGATGTGCGGTCTAGGAAAAGAACTCATTGAGATCGAAGATACCCGAGCCGAAAACACTCTGCACTACATCAAAAGTTATGGCTTAAGATTTGCGGCAATAGGTATCATAATCGCGGCTGTAGTTATTGGGCCGTTTATAGTTGTAGGTCTCACCTTAACATTCATAAACATCTTACCCGGACCCTCATTAAATCTGTGGACAGGTGTTGCAGTTGGCATTTTCTCATTTATTGTTGCCTTTTTCCTCTTTGCTCCTTTTACCCTCTCAATACCAGCGTGCCTTATAGAGGATATAGGGCCAATTGAATCAATAAAAACCAGTTTTCAAGTTTTCAGAAAGAATCCTAAGACAATATCAGTATTGTTGGCGTTATTTATTATCATTTTCGTTGCTTTACTTGCGTTCCCTGTCATAGGCTTCATAATTGGATTAGTTCAAACACCC
Organism: Candidatus Borrarchaeota archaeon; assembly: GCA_016840315.1. GTDB lineage: Archaea > Asgardarchaeota > Sifarchaeia > Borrarchaeales > Borrarchaeaceae > Borrarchaeum. Next base: position 4,848 of record JAEOSO010000030.1, read on the forward strand.
TTTGCTGTGATATTAGCCGGTGTTCTTGGCACTTTTGCTGTTATAGCATTCTTTGTTTCTCTTTTTGTAATTCTCCCGGTAATGTGCATCACCTTCACAAAACTTTACTACGATTACAAGATCCCCAGGAAGGAGGAGGTTTCTGAAGAGGATTCCCCAATTTCTTTATTTTAACAAAACCAGATGAGCGTTAAATCGGAATTGATTAGGAGATATTTGGAATGGAACAGGAGAAACTCGAAATTAAACAAGTAATGGTGTTGAGGGATGTAAAGGTTTTAAAAGCGCTCTTCAGTAAATGGAGGTCGGAAATTTTGCGATTCCTCTCCTCCAATGAATATACAGTAAAACAATTATCAGATATGTTAGGGATCAATCCAGGGACAGTTTATCATCACGTAAAAGAACTTCAAAAAGCAGGACTCGTTGTAGAAACACGCACAGTTCAAGAAAAAAATATTGTGTCACGTTACTATCGAGCAGTCGCCAGGGAGTTTCGAGTGGATTTTAGCATCATAACAAGCGAAGATGATAAGGATGTTACCCAATGGGTTAGAAGTCGCGTAATAAGTCTAATAGATGCTCTAAAGGCATACAATATCGACATCCCAGAAGAAAGTTATCCTGAGGCAGAAGACCATATTACGGAATTCATAAATCTGGAAAATTTAATAAAAGAAGAGATCATACCAAAAAATCCTGAACTCCTAAAAAATACAGCATCTTCCACAGCAAAAGATGTATTCTCGCTTTTGAGCCTCCTACGCTTGAGCCAAAACAAAGATTATGTTGAAACAAAAAAAAAGCTATTAGACTTTCTAAAAAAGTACGAAATGGCATAAAGGAAATGTATATATTTCGATACTCTAGATTGGCATTGCCTCAATTAAGGTGCATTAAAAATGAAAGAAAATACTGTGATTTTGAAAACAAACAATCTGCATAAGACATATATATCTGGTTCACTGGCCGTACAGGCAGTCCGTGGTATCGATTTGGAGGTCAAAAAAGGAGAGTTTGTAGCTATCATGGGACCTTCGGGAAGCGGAAAATCGACGTTGTTGAATTGTTTGGCTGCTATTGACGTTCCTACGCAAGGTGACATTTGGATCGAGGGCGAGAATATCGCAGCTCTGAGTGACGATGAACTAGCTGAAATTCGGCTACGCAGAATCGGTCTTGTCTTTCAAACATTTCAACTTTTCGAATTACTCACGGCTTTGGAAAACGTAGCTATGCCCATGACTTTCCTGAAGATGCAAAAAAAGGAAAGAAACGAGCGAGCTTTAGAATTATTGAGAATGGTAGGCCTTGAAGCACGAGCACAGCACCTCCCATCAGAGTTAAGTGGCGGGGAACAGCAACGAATCGCTGTTGCGAGGGGTCTAGCGAATGAGCCTCCGATCATCTTTTTAGACGAGCCAACCGGTGATCTTGACTCCAAAAATAGCCAGATGATAATGGCTCTGTTGGTGTCAATCCACGAACAAGGAAAAACCTTGGTCATGGTTACACATGACTCTGACATGGCTGCCTATGCAGACCGTGTCCTCCATATGATCGATGGAAAGGTCGTGAATGAAGAAATCAATAACAAAACGTAAGAGGACATAAGCGATGAGTTACTTGAGTTATTTGTTCACCGGAATGCGTCGTAAAAAAATACGTCCCGTGTTGGGCGTGCTGGGCATTATCGTCTCAATCGCGTTGCTTACGGGCATGAACGCTACGGTCGATGCATATAGTTATTCTTACATCGACCAAGCAGAAGAAAATGAAGGCATCATCGACTTTATGATCACTCTAAATACTGATGATGAAACAAATCCAACGTTCAACGACTATATATTCAAAGAATCAGTGATACGTTCACATGCTGAAAATGTGGAAGGCGTTAAGGGCACTTCAGGACGTTTAAGGGCACTCGTAGAGGTAGAAGTAACCAAACCTGGAGTTGAGACTAGGGAAGTTGACCTTGAACTGATTGGCATGGATGTTGACCGAGAAGAAGAACTGGGAATCGGACATATTCGCATCATTGAGGGTACATTCGATCTGAAAGGCAAAAAGGTGTTTGTACAGCAAAGAACAGCCGATCTTTTAGGTGTGGAAGTCGGGGATACAATTAAGTTGCATGCGTTGGAGTGGAACACTGATAATGGCGGACGAAAGATTCAACGATTTGAAGTCAGCGCAATCGTCGAAGTTGAAAGTCGTTTGGCAGATACTGATGATAATGCCCTTATTGCAGGAATGTGGTCTGTTAGGGACCTCACACGTTCATCAAAATTCGTTACCGAATTAGTAGGAGTCTTTGAAAACAGAGAATTTCTTTACGATATCCGTGAAATCGATGCAACAATCTCTAGAACAGTAAAACTAGGAACGCGAATACAAGATGCGGTGGGTTATGAATACAACGTGGAATTACCGATTACTGAAGAATTGCAACAGTTAGATCAGCAAGGAGTCTTCATAAGAATTATCCTTGGAATGGTAGCCGTAATTTCTTTGATCATATCTTGTGTGCTGATGTACAGTTTACTTACTATTTCGGTTGAGGAAAAGACACATGATTTCGGGCTCTTTATGGCAATCGGCGCGAAAAAGAAACACGTATATCGCCTGGTCATATTAGAAGCAGTGATCATCTCAGTTGTAGGTACTGCTATCGGAGTCTTTCTTGGATTTCTATTGAGTATAGGTCTCCTCTATGTATTGACAACAGGAGGATTGCGATTTCTTGTTGGATCTGTAACATTGCAAATCATTGTCTCGCCCATGACTATAGTAATAAGTATAGTTGCAGGGCTCGCAGTTGGTGTGATCAGTTCTATTTATCCAGCAATGAAAGTCACTCGGGTCAATATTGTCGATGCCCTGATGCCTATGCGGGGAAGCCCTACCAAGCAACGTGGAGTAAGGGAGAGAGGCATCAGTCGCAGTTTAATCACGTATGGCATCACAATTTCTGGAGTTTCTGGGATTGTTTTCTTCGTATTTCCTACAGCCTTTATCACCCAAGATATGTCGGTGATTGGTACGCTATTTCTTGCACTACTACTTGCCTTATTGGTAGGATTTGACCTGATTGGTCTAGGAGGACTAGTTCCTGCCGTAGAACGGGTGCTTGTACGAATAATTCGGCCGTTTACTCGCAGCATTAATGACGTCGTTGCCATGTACCTTAAGAAGCATCGACGAAGAAATACCCTTACCGCGATCATGTATTCAGTTTCCATTGCATTCATCCTATTCCTTTCAACGATGCTTACGGTACAAACAATATATAGTACAGATAGTGTACGAGCTGGAATTGGATCGGATTTAGCTCTTGTATCAACCACAAGTACTGTAGAAGGAGCTGGATTTGGGGGAGGACCACCTGGTATGGGGGGCTCTACAAGCAGCGAGACTCCAGTCTGGATAAACGATACAAAACTCGTCCCTAAGATTAAAGAGATAGATGGTGTGGTAGACATTACACGGATAAGTCCAAGAAACCATCCAAATGGGTCTTCAACTGTTAGAATGGGTGACCTGGTAATGTTCGAAGATGTAAGTGCGGGCATATATGCAGTAGATACTGACTTCCCTAATATAACGTACATTGAACTTGCCAGATTTACAAGAGGGGACGTATCAGCCTTTAAGACGATTAATGAAGTGGAAAATACTACTATTATATCCGAAGGTGCAGCAAAACGTCTTCAGGTTAATGTTGGAGAGAAAGTTCGCATCCAAGTTGTTAGAAGTTTAGTTACAGGAAAGGACGTTATGACCACTGAGCTGGTTGTTGTCGCGCTTGCTAGTGATATGCCTGCCTTCTCGGGCTTTCAAGAGAGAGAGTCAGGTTTCAGTGACGTTTTGGTATCTCAAACTACCTATGCGCTGATCTTTGATCTCTATGAGGATCAAGACGTCGACAGAATCAATAAAGGGGAACTAGAGGATTACGTCGAACCAGTCGATAGACTGTTAATAAAAACGACCAGTACAGATGCTGCAAGGCGCATCGCTAGAACTCTCAGAATTTCATATTCCGCTAGGGAGGATGTAAATGTCTTGGTCACCGAAGAAGAAATAGAAGAGATACAGCAAGGTCTTCTCATGCTTCAATTATTCTTTACGATAGCACTGGGATTTGGTATGATTATCGCACTTTTTGGACTCACAGCAAGTTGCTACACTACGATCCGAGAGAGCATTAAGGAGATTGGAATTATGAAAAGCGTAGGACTCAAACGCAAACATATTACGAATATATTCGTGTGTGAATCAATTATACTCACTATGGCAGCTGGGCTTTCTGGGATGTTCGTTGGCTACCTCACAGGGCTTTCACTAATAGCGCAGCAAGCTATTTTCACTGAGCAGCCTCTTCCGTTGTACATACCATGGTCTGAACTGGCATTAGTAATCGTTGCTTCAATCGTTATTGGAGCTATAGGTGCATGGATACCCTCACGTATGATCTCAAAGAAAACAACCGCTGAAATTCTTAGAATACGATGAGACTTTTTTACAACTCTCATTTCATTTTTTTCAGCATACAAAGCCACTGCCTCTTCTTATTTTTTGTTCGTCTTAGAGCGCGTCAAATGAAATAATGTTTACTAAACATAGGTGAAAATACATTCGCGGTAAGCGACTCTATACGACAAGTTGAGTGTGCTAATAGCGATAAGCATTGATTGATCACTTTTCTGAACAAAAAAAGATCGATGATACAACACATGTCCAGTTTTTAGTTTAAAAAATTATAAAAGTAATAAACGATAACATGCAAGTATCATAGTGTTTTTTAAAAGAGGAAGAGAAAGATAGTTCATTAGTGTATATATCACAAATCTAAAAATCAAGTAAAACTAGAAAATATGTAAGTGAAAACCGTCTCTGCAAGTTTCGTTACAGGGTCGAAAGAAGCGTTGATAATTAGAACAAAATAGAGGGCTTCCACAAAAATGGCACGAGGTATTATCTTTACACATTCGGAAATGAAAGGAGATCTAATGCCAATATATGTTTACCCCCAAACGTTAGAGGAGAGTTTAGTCAATACAATAACAATTAAAGCAGCAACTCTCGTTTTAACGACATTAGATCTTTCTATAGACTATGAAGGAGCTTCTATACTGCAACTACCTGAACTTACTGTCCTCGTATACTATTTTCTTTACCCATTTGAAGAGAATGGCGCGGAAAAGCAAATACCGGCTACTATATCTTTGTTTATTGAATCTGAGTTTGAATGGTTTTTCTACAAAGAGATTGAGCCCTTAGCTCAACGAATTGCACAAATAGTAAATAAGATCAGAAATACAGGCAATGTGATTGAAGAAGATCTTGAAGAACTATACATGTTTTTTACTTCCGTTTGCTGTATAGAAAAGATAGAAGACAAGCAAATTTTTCAGGCACCTGTGCTTATGAAGCCGGTTTATATTGCAGATCAACAAGGATTTTTAGATTATTATCCCTTTATTAATTTGGATTTAAGAGAAGAGATCGTAACACATTTGTTAGATGGGGATTTTACTATAGATGAACTCTCGAAAAATTTTAGCACATCCTCTTTTGAAGTATTTCCAATATTTCAACGCCTTCTTCGTTACAAATTAATAGCTTTAGAAAATAATGTTTCCAGTTCTTAATCAAAACAAAAACATGTGTTTTTGTAGATAATTATGGTCAACAGTCACTAGAATAGAAAAGAAAAGAAAGGAACTTTGACTAGATGCTTGTTTTCTGAGTGCTAATCACCGAGAGGTCTTTTAACATAAGGGATTAGGCAAATGAATTTTAAGCCATTTTCTCCAGCCTTGAAATTATGTTTTTCATTTTCTGGAATCCATACCACGTCCCATGGCTTTAAAGGTTTTTCATCACCGTTTGGAAATGTGACAGTGCCATCACCCTCTACGATGAAAACCTCATGTTCCCAATCGTGCTCATGAAAAGGTGAATTCCCACTAGGTTCCAATTCAAATAATCGCATTGCAAACTTTTTTGCGCCATCTTTGCGTGTTATCAACCAGCGAACATAAGTATCCTTTGCACCAGCTTCAGCTTTTTCTAATTCGACTTCATCATAGTGAAATAATTTCATTTAAACACCTCAACTTGCAATTTCAAGTTTCCTTAATATCAGATATTCTTTTTTTAATATTGTTGTTTTAGTTTGAAAGAATAGTCTACTTAAGTTTTTCAAAGAGTCAGTTCTATTCAAGCAGATATTCATTTTCCTACGGATAATTGTAAGAGTATTACTCAAATATCAAAACGTAATATTTGATATAATATCGTGTACTAAAACCCCAGAGTATTACGCAAGTTTAAAATGCGTAATATTGAAAGCGATACTAAATGGTGCAATATTGGAAATGTTTTTAAGGAAAACCTACTAACTAGGTACAACAAGCATTAATCAGTAGCTATGCATGGTGATTATTTTGAAAAAGATGAGAAAGAAAATGGCAACTGCATGCAAATGTGGTGCCAGCTGCTAAGCTGCAAGTACTAAAAAACAATAAACTTCTCTAGTTTTTTCTTTTTATTTTCTTCGACTTGACAGCGATTTTTGCTGAATTGTTAGTCTTCATCAGTCCATTTATGCTATTTAAGAAATTTTTAAAAGATTCGTTATTTATTACCTGATGGGAACTATATGATGAAAACAAGGAAGATCAGAATACTCCTAGTAGGCATAGTTATCGCAATTATATCTATTGTAAGTGTTACCGGCTTTTTTCCTCCCACTTCCACTCAATATGAGAATGGACAGCTTCTTGTGGACACAAACTGGCTCAGAAACCATACTGATGATCCTGAAATTCGAATAATTGATGTCAGACAAAATTCAAAATATCTTGAATCACACATACCAAATGCTGTTCACTTAGATATAGAGCCCCTTAGAACTAAAAGCAATGGGATTACCAACGTTATTTCTCAAGATATTATAAACGATATTTTAAGCGAATTAAGTATAACCAAAGAGACAACCATAGTTCTCTATGATGATTCTAATGGATTACATGCCGCATGGGCATTTTGGGTACTAGAGTATTCCGGTCATGAAGATGTTCGGATACTTAATGGTCAATTTAATAAATGGATAATTGAGGGACTACCAACATCACAACAGATTCCAACATTCCCTAAATCAGACTATGCATCCTCTGATCTAAAATCGGAAATTTTAGTTACAAAAGAGTGGATAGTAGATAACATTGATAACTCAGATATTATATTAGTTGACGCACGTTCACCTGCGGAATACAGAGAAGGATACATTCCAGGAGCTGTAAACAACGAATGGATTAACAGCCTATCGGGCATATATATCAAAGTATGGAAAAATGAACAGCAATTGACAAACTGGTTTGAAAGTAAAGGAATTACGAAGGATAAACTCGTTGTAGTTTATTGTCGAACAGGGATTCGTGCGGCTCACTCATATTTTACTTTACGATTGCTCGGGTATCCACAACTTACTGTTTATGATGGCTCGTGGGAGGAGTGGAGCAGTGATCCTACTCTACCAATCAACTCCCAAATAAGCCATCATTTATGATTTTTAGATGCCATATCAGCAGGTCAGGAAGGACAAAAACTCGTCAAAAAATTGTTAATCTGTTCAATTTCTGAAGAATTAAGGTTATACAGAATAAACAAAGATGTGTTGATTCTCTTTAGTAGGCTGTTATCGATATCAGAACTGTGAAAAGGTTGTGCTTCAAGTATTTTATCGACATTAATTACAATCTCCTTAATGATATTTTCTTCTTTGGAGGTTTCTGGTAATTTAAATGGGACGTATTTAATACATTCCCTATACTTTATGCTTCCACCAGGAATTATTAGCCCCCAATACATTACTCGGTAGTAAAACTCGGCTAATGGAGAATTTAAATAGGCAAGAGCATACTTGGTAAGCGTTTTTTTGTTCTTATCAGGTTTCTTAAGATGAAGGGTGTACAGGGTATTGAGGGCATAATAGTACTGCTCGTGAGCCGCTTTTGAATCATCCCCACCATCATACGCTACTGTTAGGAATTTACTTGTATTTCTGAAAAAAAGTTTCTCTCTCTCGAAAATAGACGGATTCTTAGCCAAATAGAGCCTTTCGTCGTCGGTCTCAGGTTCATATTTTAGGTAGATGTTTTTCCAGTCGATATTAAATCGGGTAATGTCTATTCCATTAATTATTCTTCTATAATGTTTTTGTTTTGCTGAGATTAAGGATTTGTATTTTTCTTCACTGATAAGAACTAATTTACGCGTTTTTGCACTTCCAATTCGTATGCATTGCTCGATTCTAAATAAATCGCCTAAAAAAGAATTCCCATCTTCCATCTTTTTGATTAGGGAATAATAGATTTCGCCTAGAAAAGGTGAAAAGATGTTTTCTTGTGTCATGTAAAATAAAGACTGTGGAAACATCATAACAGAATGTCTTGATGTGTCTTGCTCAGTCAAAGTTATAGATTCTAATAAATGTAACTCATCCGTCTTAAGAATAACTGAAGTTAACCTTTCATCTCTCTCACTATTCGCCATCTTCTGAAAAACAAAAACCCCTATGCTTACATCCTGCTTAAATACAGACTTGCACAGCGCAAGGTTAATCATTATTTTAATATTACAATGTTCTAGGATGTATTCACGCAGAGCCTTTCCATATCCACTATAAACCATAAAAGCGGTTGGTACAAGAAATCCAAGCATTCCATTAGTTTTCAAAAGATTAATCGCATGTTCAATAAAGAGGATATATAAATTTAAACGTCCTTTTGAGGTTCTAAATTTTCTCTGATACAATCTTCTTTTTTCTTTAGGTATTTGCGTTACGCCAACGTAGGGTGGGTTTCCGATTATAAAATCAATTGAGTTTTCATTAAATTCCGATTCGCGCAGAAAATCAGAGCAGAAAATTGGAGGTTTTGGAATTAAGAATGACGGATTGCTTTGAATTGCTTTTACATAATATGGCAGTAATTCAACCACAAATCTGACTTTTGCCATAAGACAAGAAAAGGGGTTGAGATCAAGACCCCATATCCTTAAATTATTACATAATTCCTCTAAAACTTGAGACCATCCATATATTTCAGCCTCTTCTTTTACATCAGAAATATACCTTTTTAGAGCCTCTACCAAAAATGACCCACTGCCACACGCGGGGTCAAGTAGCGTCTTCTTTTTTAGTTGATTTCCTTTCGCATAACCAACACTGTCTAAAATGAGTTTAACTACAGGCAATGGTGTATAAAACTCACCAAAGGCTTTCCGAATTGTTACGTCCACCACGTGTTGATAGAGTTCACCAAGGATGTCAATATCTTGAGATAAAGAGATTTCTTCTAGAAGTTTTAACACACTCATCAGACTTTCATTTAGCGTATCTATAATAGATCGTGCTTTTTCTGATGCTATTTTTTCATTTAGGAGTTCTTCATAAGGTTCAAACCACCAATTGAATTTTCGTTCATAAGCCACACTATAAAGAAGGTGTTTGTCCGCAATGTCAATGAGTTTTATTACGTGAGATATGGAATCTTTTTGAGAAATCTTTAGAGAAATGGGAAGTTGGTGGTTTTGAGCGAATATAGCTAGAATATATTTGAATGTGATTACAAGTAATGTCTCAATGCAAAAAAGAACATTAAGTTTCTGCTCATTCCCCATACTCATTTCTTTGAAAACATATTTCCATGTGCGGGGTATCTTTTCAGGTAATCGTTCTTTGGAATGTAGTTTCCATTCAGCAAAAGTGTTTTGCAACTCTGTCGATTTATAAATTTGATGTTCAAACAAAGTAAGCAATGATTGAACAAGTATAGCAAAAGGAGAATCTTCTTTTAGAGTAAAATTCTTAAGCACGTCATCTAGCGCAATAAAGTTCATGTTTATCCTTCACGGGAAATATATGAATCACAGAGACGTTATCCAAACATATGCACTAATTACTAAAAACGCATTTTGATTTATAATTTAACTGGCGAGTAGATCTAGAAAAAAGATAATCTTATAAGGCAAAAGAAAGAAATAAGATTTCAAAACTCGACCTTAGGCGGTTGATACTCGGAAACAAGGTGTAGAATTTTTGGCATTTGAAATGGATGATATTCTAGCAGAATTAGATAAAGAAAAACAAGCTTTGAGGATTTCAATAGTAAGGAGAAAATACGGCAAAAAGGTCACTCTTCTTTCGGGTTTTGGGGTGAATAAGAGTAAACTTAAACAGTTAGCTAAAAAGTTAAAAAAGACCCTAGGCTGCGGTGGAACCGTAGCTGAAACTAATCAGGAACTTATTATTGAACTTCAAGGCGATTGGCGTAATGACCTCCCAGAACTTCTGGAGAAAGAGGGGTATAACGCAGAGGAAATAACCATAAGAAAATAGAGCCTTATAGATTTGTGCATTCATAGTTAACAGTTGCATGTGCACAAATTCTTCGGTCCCTATTATTATTAAGATACCCCATCAAAAAAATAGAGTTGCAGTGTATAAGCTAATAAAGTTTCAGCAGGTTTAATGTAATGCAGCCACCACTTTCTCCTTTTTTCTAATGCATTATACTTTGTACAAGCGTCAAGAACCCCGCCCTGAAGGGTCGGGCTTGGGATGGTGGTACTGATGCAAGTCTTGACTAGACTCTACGATGAAGCCCAAGTTCGCCGTAGCTACGGCCTTTTTACACGTAAAGGTACGTGTTGCTACTTAGAACAGAACTCA
>JAEOSO010000107.1 GCA_016840315.1 Candidatus Borrarchaeota archaeon
TATTAAATTTCTAAAAACCGCGCTTTTAAATTGGTGGTTATTTTAATACGCTATTTTAATGAGATAGAAGTTTAAATCAATCAGGAATTAAAATAAAAAATATTTTTGCAATTGAGTATTTCGTTTCTTCTCAATTTTAAGCCAAGGTCCTATTTCTAATTTGGAGTATTTTTAGTCTTAATTTTGTTTCATTCACAAAAATAAAAGTGAAATGTATGTTTCATATTAATACTTCACCTCACTCATTCTCTCTATCGCTAACGCTCCGGATCGAACCAATTGCGTGATTCCAAACGTTTCCATTACACTGATAAAACTAGAGACCTTCTTGGGTCCGCCCGTGACTTCAACAGCTAATTCGTCTTTGACCGCTTCCACAACCTTAGCTGCATAGACATTGACAAAGTTCATGATGTCTGCTCGTTCTTCGGGAGTTCTTGCTTGTACTTTTAGTAGTGCGATTTCTCTAAGAAGGGTATTCTCCATATCTAACTCTTCGATCCATTTAACCTCTTGAAGTTTGTTTAATTGCCTTACGACTTGGTTTGCTGTATTATCGTCTCCCCAGAACGTGATTGTTATTCTCGTGATTCCATCAGTTTCTGTCGCTCCAGCTGTTATGGTATGAATATTGAAATTCCTTCTACTGATTAAACTTGAAATTCTTTGCAAAACTCCTGGTTGATCCAAAACCTTTAGTGATATCACATGAAGACCATTTGTCATTTTAACCACATCTCTCCACTAATTCAGGGGGACATCGTCCACCCATCATTTCATTTAGTCCTTTTGGCGGAGGCACCATTGGCATGACATCCTCTTCTGGATCTGTTTTGAAGTCCACCACATAAGGTTCTCCCGTTTTTATTGCCCTCTCAAGCGCTTCCCTGATCTCGCCAGGTCGTTCAACTACTTCACCTTTTGCTCCAAATGCTTCGGCCAGTTTAACAAAATCTGGAACTTCGCCTAGACTTGTGGCAGAGTATCTTGCTCCAAAGAACAATTTTTGCCATTGCTTCACCATTCCAAGCCATCTATTATTCAAAAGCGCTATTACCACGGGTATTTCATTTTCAACTGCAGTTGCGAACTCCTGACATACCATCATGAGCGATCCATCGCCTGCTACATCAACGACTGGTGCATCTGGCTGTCCAGAAACTTGCATAGCTACTTTAGCTCCAATAGCTGCAGGGAAACCGAAGCCCATCGTACCAAGTCCGCCCGATGTTAGAAAGCTCCGAGCATGTGTGCTCTTTAAGAAGTGTCCAGCAAAAATCTGATTTTGTCCCACCTCTGTTGTGACCACATGGCGTTTGTAATTTGACAAGACTTTACTGAGTTCTCTCATCACTCTTTGAGGTTTTAATGGCACATCTTCAAATTTTATGTTGCAGTCACACATTTCTTTCAGTTCTTTCACTTTATTGCTCCATTCTAACTTCTTACCATTCATTTCTACATTGGAAACCTGATTTAGCATTTCTGTCAGCACTTTTTTCGCGTCGCCTAGAATATACATATCCACTGGCAGATTCTTTTCAATTTCTGCAAAATCAATGTCCACATGAATTATCTGTGTTTTACTCCATACAGATTGCTGCCATGCTGTCACACGATCACTAAATCGGCAGCCTACAGCTAACAGAACGTCGCTATTTATTAGCGGGAAGTTTGCTGTTCTTCGGCCATGAAAGCCTGCCATTCCCATTGCAAGTGGATGCATCTCTGAAATAACTCCTTTTGCTACGAGTGTCGTTGATACTGGAGCCATGAGGAGTTCAGCCAACTGAACCAATTCATTCCATGCACCAGACATGAGCACTCCTCCTCCGGCAAGAATAGCTGGTCGTTCTGCTTGAAGCAACATCTTGACAGCTTCTTTTACTTTCATCTTGTCCAAGCTATTATTATTCGCCTTCACGTTTACTGTCATGTTAGGATCGAATTCGACTTCCTTTTGTTGCACATCTCTTGGGAGATCTATAAATACGGGTCCTGGGCGTCCTGTTTGTGCAATTGCAAGGGCCTCTTTCATTACATATGGCAGTTTTTGGACATCTGTAACCTTATAGTTATGTTTTGTAACGTTTAAGGTGAGTCCAAACATATCAGCCTCTTGAAATGCATCGGTTCCCATCATGGAGGTAGGAACTTGACCAGAAACGTAAAGACAAGCCGAACTATCCAGAAACGCCGTGGCCATGCCCGTAAGAAGGTTTGTTCCTCCGGGACCACTCGTCGAAAATCCGACTCCTACTTCTCCTAATGCTCGATAATATCCGTCCGCTGCATGGGCAACACCTTGTTCATGTCTGCATAATACGTGCCGAACGTTGCCAGCATCAACCGCTGATAAAACTTCGTCGTAGAGCTCCATTACGGCTCCACCAGGAAATCCGAAAATAGCTTTTACACCATCGTTTTTTAAAGCTTCAAGAACTACTCGTGCACCTCTAATTTTCATTAACAATCCTCCTTTTAGAATCTAGTTTGTATATTTCCCTACTATTGACTGAAAACAGAACATTACTGTCATTAAAAGCATTAAATTGTCTTAAAATGACTAAACCACTTATATTTGAAAAATAGCTTTTATGCTTACCAAATGGAGTATAATCTTGTTTCAAAAACAAGTCTATAGCTGGGAATAATTTTCTAGGTAGGTAACCCCCAAAATCCAAAAAGAATAAAGCTTTGTCGCAAAGGCCTGTGTAACTAACAGATTTGATGATTCCTCCTGTTCATCTGCGGACCTCCGTTAACTTTTAGGGGTTTGAATTTGTACGCTTAATTTATACTTATCGTTTATAAGTCTTTGTTTTCAATCGGATTTCTACAGAAATAAGTATTATGGTTAACAAAGCTTGACCTTAACTTATAAAAGCGGATTCGTATATTCGTCGAAAAAAAAGTAACAGCTTTGGAGGAATAAATGTGGTAAAGATATTTCATGAAAACGATGCAGACCTATCATTACTAGATGGTAAAACGATTGCAATAATAGGCTATGGATTACAAGGGTCGGCACAGGCTATGTGCATGAAAGATACAGGTGTAAATGTCATAATTGGGGCACGCCCTAATGGTCCATCTTGGAATAAAGCAAGAGAATACGGTTTTGAAGTTTATGAAATCCCAGAGGCTTCAAAACGTGCCGAGATTATCTATCTTTTAGTACCAGATGAACATCACGAAAAAGTCTACAAAGAACAAATTGAACCTTACATGGAAAAATGTGAAGTAATTTGTGTTTCCCATGCATTCAGCATTGTCTTTGGGCAAGTAGTACCACCAGAAAACGTAGATATAATCATGGTTGCTCCTAAAGCGCCGGGAAAGATCGAACGTCGTCTTTATTGCGAAGGCTTCGGTGCACCTGCTCTTATCGCTGTTGAACAGGATGTAAGCGGAAAAGCAAAAGATATTGCACTGGCAATATGCAAAGCAAATGGTTTTACACGTGCTGGAGTAATAGAGACAAAATTCTATGACGAAGTAACCAGTGATATTTTCGGTGAGCAAGCCGTACTTTGTGGAGGTCTACACGAGCTTATTAAAACAGGTTTCGACTTGTTGGTCGAAAATGGATACGACCCTGTCCTCGCGTATTTTGAATGTCTAAATGAATGTAAATTAATTATGGATCTAATTTACGAGGGCGGTATCGAAGGAATGTGGAACAATGTTTCCAACACGGCAGAATACGGTGGTCGAACTAGAGGTGAAAGTGTTATAAATAAAGCAGCGATGGAAAAAATTTTAAAAGACGTTCGAAGCGGAAAATTTGCTCAAGAATGGATTTCAGAATATAAAGCGAATGCACCATCTCTTAAAGTCCAGCGCATTACTGGTGCTAAAGAACAAATAGAAATAGTAGGAAAAGAAGTAAGAAAACTCTTTGAAAAGAAATAAGCAATCCCCTCTTTTTTTATACTTTCAACTACTTTTGTTAGAAAAAATAAACAGCATAATAAATGCTGTAAAAACATTTAAACTAAGTTTGATTTTAGAAATAGTTTTTTTATCCCGTTTCCTCGTAGATTGGTTTGCATCTAAGCTGCATGAAACTATATAATTACATACCGATGAAGAAACTTTTAACAGCAACAATTAAGTATTAAATTTTTATATGAGGTTGATGATGTATTGGAAGAGCTACGAGGAGGTGGACATCGATTTCAATTAACTCACGTATGATAGTTGAATCAAGAATGCTTTGCTCTAAATGAATCACCGAAGCGGATCTAAAAGGGCTTGATATCGCTCGTATCACTTATTACGATGAAGAAACTATCGAACATCTACTGCTAGATAATCCATTAAGACGAGTAAATGGCCTCTGGATAAAATTGGAAGATCTGGATAAAATTGGAAGATCCCGGAAGATCATAAAAAGTTGCGATTATTGGGAGATCGTCGATACAACTGCTTCGTTTGCAGAAATTGGAGGTCAAAGGATTCGGTACAGAGAAACTCTCCTTCAATACGATCCATTAAGGAAAATACCGTTATCTCTTGAAATCTGTGTATATTTTCCAAAACAGCCTTACTTTGTTGTCGATTATACGTTAAAAAACACCTCCAAAGACTTATCTTTAACTGATATGTCTCTTTATTGGCTCATAGACCTTGATATTGAGGGTAAGGAATACTACAAAGATAATTTTGCGCGGTATGAAGACGATGTAATCTACCAATATCATAAAAATGGCATCCATGCGGGATTTAAGAGCCTGGTTAGATCATCGCGGTTCGAATGTAATAGCCCATACGCCATCAGAGTCAAACGGTCCCATCACCTTGACTTATATAATATAGATTCAAGAGGTCCTGCTGACTGCGCTATCGGTTTACAATGGGATTTCGGGCAACTAATGCCAAAG
>JAEOSO010000031.1 GCA_016840315.1 Candidatus Borrarchaeota archaeon
ATTCCTTTCTCAGTACGAAAAAAAAGAGAGCGGAAAAGAGGCAGGGGAAGATAGTACTATTGCCCTTATAGAAAAGGTAACTTCAGACGTTATTTCATACATTGACGAGGTAGAAGGCTCTAAAAAGAGCAAGAAGAAACGATGACATGTAATTCGACATCTTCAAAATCAAAGGCTATAATCCTCTTAAGAATCAGTTTATTTTTTGCCAGAGAATGCATGAGAACCGAATTGAGTTCAACCAGCTGTACTTGCGGGAATTAAAAGTGCAGTATCTCCATCATGTATATCATAGTTCGTTAAGACGCTTTTTTCATCCATTATAACGCCGTTATGAGACAAATGAAACGCTGTGGGGATCAGCCCAAACAAATTAGCAACCGTTTCTTTAATGGCGCTCACCGTGAGATCGGTATTAACTAGTAATTTATGCTTCTTCTCGCCAGGTCCAATAGTTGACATAAAGTAAATGTTAATTTGTTTCTCTGGAAATTCGCATTCTGGGAGTTCATCAGTTTTTTTGCCTGCACCAGACTCCGTTATTTTAGAATCTACCGTCGTAATCGGTTCACCAACAGGAACTTCTTCCATTGGCGATGTTAACTCTAATTCCTCTTCAGATATCTCGTCGGCCTTGACCATATCTTCCTCGTCTTTTTCTTCTTCTTTTTCCATGAGCATATTGAGTTCTTCATCGTCTGCGAGTTCTTTCTCTCTACTAGCTTCTTGTTCTTTTACTTTCTGCTTGAAGTAATTGATCACCGTCTCAGACATAATAGTCTCTATATCGTTTTCGTCTATCGTCTTATGGTCAGTTACTAGCCATCGAACATTGAGTTGAACCACCTCGTCTTTGAATTCATCAGGGCATATTAATAGGAATTCTCCAGCAGAAAGTTTGGGTAATTGAGCCACTATGTTGTCCGCTTTTTCGGGATTCAAACTTTTGAGCATATGATGAACCTTTGAAATGTCTTGTTTTGTCATCATACGCCCCAGTACCCAGGTGTTTGCTTGAGCCAACGCTTTGTAATCAATGTCCGCAGGATTTTGGGTTGCAATCAAATTACTTATTCCATATTTCCGAGCTTGTTTCATAAGGAGTTTTAAAGAATCCTTAGGCGGAGGATTGTAAGGATGTGGAGGCAGATAAGGAGCGATTTCATCAATATATAGAATGAGTTGGGGTTCATCTTTAGGATGGCGGAGCATCCATTCGTATAGTTGTCTGCCTAATGTGGCGATGAAAAAGTGCTTATCAACTTCCCTATTAAGAGTGTTCAGATAGATAATGTTCACAGGGGTCATACTGGGTTCTACAGGGGTCAATAAGGTGTCAATATCTAAGGCTATACCCATTTCGAAAATCAATTTGGTTGCTCCAGTCGCCAGAAATCGAATTTTCTTAGCTAACTTTCTAATTTCCTTTGTATCTATCACACCAGAGACTTTTTCTTGGATTGGTTCAGGCGGACTTTCCACACACTCAGCTAAAGTCTTTAAATCGTTTAGAGGTGTTTTTTGTTCGCGGTAATAATCCAAAAGTTGAAAGAGGTATGTCTGTGCGGCTTTACCATAATCATTTTCCGGATTGTATCCAAGGAAACGAATCAAGGTCGTTGCTATAGCATCTACAGCCTTTATGATATCTTCAACATCTAATTCTTCTTCTGAAAATTGTAAAGGATTAATGCATAAAGGAATGCCCTTTGATGATGCAGGAGTCCAAATACGAACCTCGGCATTTTTCTGATATTCTTCAGCAAACACAAGGGTAGTTCCCATCTCTTGCATTTTTTCTGAATCACCAAGTAGACCAAGGCTCGCGATATCTCCTTGTGGATCGATTATTATAGAGGGAATCCCCAGCCGTGTAACTTCTTCCACTATAGCTTTACAAAAAACGGTCTTTCCAGATCCAGAGGCGCCAAGTGCACAAATATGCCGTTTTAAGGTTTTTTTCTTTATTTCAACAACTTCATCTGTCGCTCTATTCTTTCCTAATACAAGATTCACAATTTAGCCTCCTTATCAATCGAAAAGAGAGTAATAACTTCGATATCCAGTTCTTCTTCTACAAGAAAAGAGAATGTAGAGAAGAATTCGTTAGGACAAGATTCTACCTGAGACACTCTGAAAAAACACCTATCTAGATCAAGAATTTGATAAAATTAAAATGTTTCCAATGTTGTACAAATCATCGTTGGGGTATTTATGAAAATGGGAAACTTTGGGTGATATTACACGACATATAAAAAATAAACAACTAATAGCCAAAGGAGGAGGCAAACTTAATGACCCGATTGACAAGAGCAGTGGTAGGAAGTTTCCCAAGTTTTGATGATAAAGACATAGAGAATTCAATATTGAAAATAGTGAATCTACAACTCAAATATGGAATAAATATTATTTCAGATGGCGAGCAACGGTATGATATGATAGCATATTTTGCTGGAACACTTCCAGGATTAAAATCTGAGGGCCAAAATTCATATGTCACCGGAAAAATCAAACCCCCTGAAGATCTCACCACATTCTCGAAAATTAAGGACTTCATGTTTGTTAAAAGTTTTCTTGCGCAAAACGGGAAACCGAACAAAATCAAATTGACAATAACAGGCCCAGTCACATTAGGCTTCTCATGTGGATTAAATGGTTTAGAAGAGAGCCCATATTCAACTGTAAAAGATTTTCAACTCTACACTGATGTATCAACAGCTTTGAAGCCTATTGCAGATGAGTTTCAAAAGATTGGGGCACTAGTACAAATTGATGAGCCTGGTCTTTCTGCTGGCTATGTAAATTATAAAGACTTCTCAAAAGAACTTTTCCAATGGATAAATGAAATGACCGCTGATCTTAATCCTGAAAATACGATCATGCACATCTGTGGGCGTATACCTAAACGTCTTTTCGAGATCGTTTTACAATTTGAAAATATCGGAACGTTCAGTTTTGCTTTTGACGGAATGGTAGAAAAAGACAATATTAACATCATTTCACGAGAAATCTTGGAGGATCACGGGAAGAAGTTGGGATTTGGCTGTATCTCTGGAGTTAATCAGGTTTTAAGCGATCCAGAAACTGTAAAATCAAATATTATAGCAGCAGTCGAAAAAATTGGAGTAGAAAATATTGCTTTTATTCATCCAGATTGTGGACTGAGGGTTCTATCTCCTGAAAAAGCAGAAGTGGTATTAAACAATATGACTGAAGGCGTACAGCTTTTTGAGAATATCACTTAGGCAGATAAATAACGGTAGACGACTTTTATCATTTCGAACCTTAAGAAGGAACATAAATCATCAATAATTGAAAAAAAGAGAAATGTGAGGGTAGTCCTGAAAAATAGAGCTATATAGTAATCGGATATTTTCCATATTCGTAGACTGTGTCAAATAATGTCACTATGTTTTCTGGTGGGGTTTCAGGTTCCATATTATGAGATCCAGCAGCGATATAGCCTCCACCTGGCGCCATTATTTTGAGGTATTCCTTTGCACCCTCTCTTATTTCGTCCGGAGTTCCAAAAGCCATCATCTTTTGGACATCCAACCCACCATGAAAAACAATTTTGCCTTGAAACTCGTTCTTCAATCTCCATGGCTCCATATCTTTCGCTAACGGTTGTATTGGATTAATGATATCAACGCCTACATCTATCAAATCAGGTATCAGCTTATAAATTGATCCGCAAGAGTGCATTTGAAGTTTGGCTTTTGTAAGTTCGTGGATTCTTCCGTATAGTTTTTTCATCCAGGGTTTGACGAATTCTCTGAACATTTCCGGGGACATAAAGGGTCCCTCCTGAGTTCCCATATCATCACCAACTAGTACGATGTCGCAGTAGTCGCCAACTAGGCCGAAAAATCGGTCAATGAACTCTAGATCTATTTCAAGTATTTTATCCATTAAAGCTTTGGTGAATTCTGGGTTAAGAACCATATCTAGCAACCATTGATCAAATCCTCTGAACCATGAGTACGTATGGCCAAGAAGTGCGCAATATCCAGGAATAGCCGATATGCAGTAATCAGTTTCTTCGTGAAATTGTTTGAACATCTTCTCAGCGCCTTCATAATACATAGGATCCTCTGGATTTGGCCACTTAGGATAATTTTCGATTTCGTCTATGGTCTTAAAATCCCGCATTGGAAAATCAAAGGGGTCATAGTAATTACCGATTGTTTTCAGCCTGATACCACCCCATACTGTCATTGCTCCATCGGGATCAAAAGTAATAGGTCCTTCGGCATTTGGCATGAATAATTTACGAGTATCTACTTGTAGCCTGTTTAATATTTTTTCATCTACATTTGCAACAGTATTTAAGATGTAGGCTACGTAAATTGGGTGCTTTGGGACGTTGAGATATTTAGCAAGCGCTCTGTAACCATATGGCCCAGCATCGAGTATTGTTGAAATAAGACCGCCAAAATCGATTGGCACCCTGTCAGGTTCCTTAAACTCACAGGTTGTTAAGACTCTCTCTCTTGGTGTCATATATTCTTCAGTCATCATATCACACTCCCATGGCTTTTTTAACCTTGTCAACTCCTTCAAATGCAGTCCCAGCGTACATGTCAGCACCGATCTCTTTGACGAATTCTTCATTTACTGGAGCACCGCCTACAATTATTTTTACTTCGTCTCGAATTCCCTGGTTTTCTAGTTCTGCCACAACGTCTTTTACACTTAGCATAGTTGTTGAGATAAGAGACGATATTCCGACAATAACATTCTCTGCTCTAAGAATCTCTGCTCTAACAGCAGATGCAAATGTCTGAGGAGTAACATCAACCCCCAGATCAATGACTTTAAAACCAGCAGCTTCGAGGATAGTTTTGGCCAGATTCTTGCCGAGGTCGTGGATATCCCCTAAAATGGTACCTATTACCACCGTTCCTATTTGCTGCTCACCAGTTTGTAATTTTGGTTTCATTATATCCATAGCCCTTTTGAAAGCTTCAGCTGCAACTACTAAATCTACTAGAAAAGCATCGCCTTTATCATATTGGTCTCCTAAAACATCCATGCCCGGAGCAAGACCATTATCAATAATATCTTTAGGTTTCTTATTTTCGACATTTATAGCCTTGTCTACGATTGAAACTACCGTAGCTACTTCACCCTTTACTAATGCATCCATTAATGCTTGATAGGACATGATTTTGCCTCCAACACTCTCCAAATTTTATTTTGTGTAAATAGCCAGAATATAGGGTAAGGTTCTATATAAAGTTAAATAATTGGCAATTTTTAAGTGAAAAATGAAGTTAGCGGAGAAAAATTCCCATATTTTAATTGCAACTCTACGTAGCCGAATATCCCTTAAAAGGAAAAATACTGGATTAATCTATTTTTTATTATATAAGTGTTTCTTTTAACTTAATAAAGATAATTATGAAGCCTAATATCGGAAGACAGGACATTAGTAAAAACATGGTGGGCAGGCCCACATACTGTGCAATCATACCACCAAGAAACCCACCTAATGCTCCACCACCGAAAATACATGTAGTTAAGAGCCCCATTGCTTCTGCTCGTTGTGCTTCTGGTGATACATCGGTTACATAAGAATTGCTACCATTTTCCAAACTCGAATAGGAATAGGCTAGAAGAATCTGAACTGGCAGAATCCATAAATAATGAGGGCTTAAAGCATAGAAAATTTCTACCATTGCAGTGCCAGCTAAACCCATAAGAATCATCGGTTTTCTTCCGATTTTATCACAAAGTTTTCCTACTGGACCACTAAAGATTGCTATCCAAATAAAATTGATTCCAATTAAGAAACCAACCCAAAAATCACTTGCACCAAGGATAGTACTTAAGAATACTGCAAAGAGTGTCCAAATGCCCCAAAATGAAACATAGCGTATAAAGGTAACACCAAAAAGAACATGCAGCTTCGTCTTCTTGACGTAGGAGCCTTGTACACTGGTAGGAATGAGTTTCTTTTTCAGTTCACTCCACACAGATCTCATGGTAAAATGAGTATCTATTTCTTTGTCGGTGTTTCTTAAGAAAACTAAACTAAAAATCGCACCTATTGCCGCCAGAATTGCCGCTATGATCAATCCCATCTGAATTGAAATATATTGTGCAATTAATCCTCCAGAAAATGATCCTATTGCATTGCCTAACGATGTTGAGCCTGATAGGATCCCGAAAAATTTTCCTCTGTCTTTAGTCGAAGCTAAGGTTCCAACTATAGCTAAGGTTGGTGGACGAAATGCGGAGGTTACAAGTCCAAATGCACCCATCAGAAGTACTACGAGCAAAGGTATTTTAACCAGCGAAGTAATGAATAGCACACTAGCACTTCCGGTTAGACTTGAGAACAGAAATATTTTCCGCTTTCCAAAAATATCAGAAAGCACGCCCCAGAAAATACTAAAAAGTGTAGTAGTAAGATAGTAAAAAGAAATAACCAACCCCGTTAACCATAAACTCGCTCCTAATCTTTTTACATACAAAGGGAGCACTACTAGTGGTAAGAAATACACAAATGAAAACATCAAATTAGTTATAATAACAGCAGAAAGATCACGTTTCACTTTGTGTTTCTCCTTGATACTCCCACCTAAAGGAAATAGTAATCAACAGATTTTTTCAGTTATACTCAGTTATATATGGAGTTTGTGCAATAAGAGAAAGAGGATCTTGAATGAAAACAATTGATGGTGCATCTTTACCTCAAGAAGAAGACTTGTGTTGCAATTCAAAGTTAGCGTCGTGCGATGTAAGAGAAATATATAAACGAGTGACTTCTCTTGTTGTTGGCAGAAGACGCGAACTTAAACTTATTTTGAGCGCCATATTTTCTGGAAAGGCAGTTTTACTTGTAGGACCTCCAGGCACATCGAAATCAACCCTACTTCATGCATTGTGTCGCACGCTCGGGATGTGTTTGCACTATATTGAAGGAAATGCAGATTTAACCGCATCGAAACTAGTCGGTTACTTTGATCCAGCAGCCGTCTTACAGTCTGGATATATACCGGAGAATTTCAATAAAGGTATTCTCACAAGAGCAATGGAAAGTGGTGGTATTTTGTATATTGAGGATATAAATCGAATACCACCTGATGCACTTAATGCATTGGTTACTGTTCTCTCCGAAGGAGAAATTCATATTCCTCGATATGGTAGGATTAATGCTCTTAATGATTTCCGTATTGTAGCTTCGTTAAGTGTGTTTGGTATAGGTCCAACAAAATTAAGTCGAGCAATTCTGGATCGCTTCGTTAAAATAAATTTAGGCTATCAATCAGAAGAGGAAGAGAAAGAAATTGTAAGGCGAATGACGAAGTGTGAAATTTCTTGGTTAATTAACCTTGGTGTCAAGATAGCGCGTGAAACACGAAAACATCCTGACTTACGCCTGGGTGCAAGTGTTCGAGGCGCCATTGATTTTGTGAGTTTAATTGTGGATCTAACACAACTTGATTCTTTGCACGAGGGTTATTTGCTTGAAATAGCGAATCTTTCTTTTTCAAGCAAGATCTGGAAAAAAGCCTCTTGTGAGCGAACGGAAGAGGAAATTGTTGGAGAACTTTTTAGAGATGCACTTTCGAACATTAGTATTGAAAATAGCCTCAAGACAACAGATGTTTATGAAAAGGGAGAAATATCCGGAGATATATGGCCTGGTCTCGATGAAGCAAGGATCAAACGAATGTCAAGATGGTTAAAATTGCTAAGGCAAAATGTAAACTCCCATAGACGTAATTTGTACTTATTATCAACATTAGGGGATTACCTATCTCAAATAAAAAACGTTGATATGTTAAAGGATATTTTTCGCGGTCCTGCATCTCCCGAACTTTACTTACTTATGAGACATACTTTAGATGAACAGACAAAGGCTGTAGCAAGAGAACTCGCTACACATGTTATAATGAATCGTGCACATAATTTGACTTTTTTCGGATTGAGAACGGGTGAGCGAAAGAGGTGTAGATTTGATGGCGATGGACTTATTGATATTGATAGAACCGTAGAGAACATAGTGGAGAAGGGTGAAAAGTATAATCTTTCAATGGATGATATCATTGTCACAAAACGAGAACGCGCAAAAAGAACATGTTTATTGATGATTGACGCCTCAGAGAGTATGTTTCCAATGAAAATAGGTTTAGCTGCTCTTGCAGCTGCAGTTCTTTCATATTGTTATTCTTCAAAGGATGATTTCTATGGAGTGATTGCATTTCATTCGCTGCCATTTATTTTAAAACCTATAGAACAAGACATCCCAGTAGATAAGATTGTGGAAGATATTCTTACTTTAAATGCAACACGAGGCTCATTTACCAATTACTATAGAGCATTCAATGTTGCGTTCTCGGAAGTTTCAAAAATGCCTTCATCCAGAATGGAAATCTTTCTTATGACTGATGGTGCATGGACCGTGGGCGAAGATCCAAGGCCCCTTATTCGTAAATCAGATGTAAGCAGAATAAATATTCTCTACTTGGAGCGAGGAGATTTCCAATTTGCTAAAGAATTAGCCTATAAAGGGCAAGTAATTAAAATAGATGATTGGCCGTCCATTGTCAAAGGAATCAATCAGATCATGAACACGCCTTATTAACAGTTAGGTAATAGGTGCCTTTAGTGATATTTCACGATATATAAAAAATTATCAAAAATTACTTCAAGTGGAGGCACTCTTGATGAACCAATTGACAAGAGCAGTAGTAGGCAGTTTCCCAAGTTTTGATAACGACATAGAGACCTCCATATTGCAAATTATTGATTTGCAACTCAAATATGGAATTGATGTCATTTCCCCAGGCGAGCAACGGCATGATATGATAGCATATTTTAGCGAAGTACTTCCCGGATTAAAACATGAGGGTAATAAATCATATATCACCGGTAGGATCAAACCACCAGAAGATCTCATCACATTCGAAAAATTCAAAGACTTTGAACTAGTCAAGAACTACCTCGACCGAAGCGGGAAAGCCGGCAAAATAAAAGTGACAATTACGGGTCCAATTACCCTCGGTTTCACATGTGCAGCGACTTTGAATCCGCATGGGGGAATTTCTATCGAGCCTTACAAAAATATAATTGATGCCAACCTTTATTCGGATGTATCAAACGCCCTGCAACCGATTGCTAATGAATTCCAAAAGAAAGGAGCTTTGGTTCAAATTGATGAACCCGGGTTTTCGGCAGGTTATCTCAACTTCATCAAATTCAGAAAAGAGATTATTCAGTGGATAAATGAATATTTAACCCCAGATTTGAACCCAGAGGACACATTGATGCATTGCTGTGGCCGCTTACCCAAGCAACTCTTAGAAGATGTTCTCGTAAAATTTGAAAATATCGGAACGTTCAGTTTTGCCTTTGATGGAGATATAGAAAAAGAAAATATTAACATCATTTCACGAAAAGTCTTTGAGGACTACGGTAAGAAGCTGGGATTCGGTTGCATTTCTGGAGCTAATGCGGTTTTAAGTGATTCAGAAACTGTAAAATCAAACATCGCAGCAGCAGTCGAAAAGGTAGGTCTAGATAATATAAAATTCATTCATCCTGACTGCGGTCTTAAAGTTATATCTACTGAAAAAGCAGAAATGGTACTAAAGAATATGGTTGAAGGCACGAAACTTTTTGAAGACACCAGATAAAGAAAGAAGTGAGAAATGGTAGCGGGGGATGGAATTTCACCGAAGGCGCTAACCACCACACGGATTTGAACCACCGATCTCGGGGTTTCCCAGTGCATTATGAGCCCCGCGGGATCTCCTGTCTACCCCACCCCGCTACAGAATCAAGGAGGGGGATTCAACTCTGAGGAGATTATTAAAAAAGGTTAACTCCTATTCTACTTACATAGAGAATATTTAAATATAGCGATGGTAACTATTTTTCCTATATAAAAAACTATTTTAATCCACGTTTGTATCCTCAAGTGATCCTATAAAAAGGTTCTACATTTTTGAGGGCACCTATAGTGATTATTAAGATTTCAGGAGAATACCTTATTTTTGTGGACAAACCTCACGAAGCTCAAGTAATCAAAAGAATTAACGAATTTGAAGACAGTTTGGAGTTTTTCTTTGCCACCAACAATAAGGAAGAATGCTTTCACGAGCTTCACGAACTTCTAAGGTTTATAGCTAGAAACGGCAAATTCTTGAAGATACGAGGTTTAAAAGTAGCTGATGTCGTATTACCACCAAAAGATATCACCTTTGAAGAATTGAAGGAACTTTGGCAACTTAGATCAAGACAAAAAGAAGAGAGTAAATAGCGAAAATTAAGAAACAGATAGCGAGGAAAGTTCACTCGGCCTTTTCAACGATGATCATCGTTAGTGTACTGCGGACTTTGTCCAATCGTCTTATCTTCCAGGTGATAAGTTCTTTTAACCTTTCCATCGTTTCCTCGTGTATTTTCGCGATGATATCGTATACGCCGTAGACAATGTAGGCTTCTCCAACACCTTCAAGGTCACGTAGCGAATTTAAAACAGACTCCTCAGCTCCAATTTCAGAATTTATTAATATAAAAGCCATGGGCATGGGAGCGTCCTCCTAATGTCCTTTATTCCCTAATAATAGGGGATAGATTGAACTAATATTTGTTGTTTCTAGTATTTGTTTGTTTCCCTTCGGAAAAAGTTATCTCTGATTAATTTAATTAGAATATACTGCGAAATATCGCAAGGTCTTTCTATCTTTCGGCTATTGTTCTAGCTCTTGCAATAGAAATCATCTTTCTTTACATATATGGACTTAATGGGGCTTTACAAAAACTATATGAATAATCAAGGAGGAAACGCCAAGTTGATAGCTCTCTATGTCTATCACGTTAAGCAATGTGACCCAAAGAAATGTACGGGGCAAAGGTTAACCCGAAATAGACTCGTAACCGAATTTCGAAAACTCTCACAAATACCTAAACGCGTTATCTTGCTTGATCCTTTTTCAGAAATTATCCTCTCAAAACAAGATATGGAGCATGCCGTTCGTCATGGAATTCTGGCAATAGATGCCTCTTGGGCAAAATTCACATCGGATTCAGTTGAAAAACTACGTGGAATAAAGAGAGCTTTACCTTTTCTAATTGCGACAAATCCTACAAATTATGGCAAACCGATTAGATTAAGTACCGTTGAGGCCTTTGCTGCAGCTCTTGTTATATTAGGTTTTGAGGAACAAGCCAAAACAATTCTCTCTAACTTTAATTGGGGCCTCAATTTTCTTGTAGTTAACCAAGAACTCCTTCAGCTTTATGCTGAAGCAGAAACGAATGATCATATGCGCGAACTACAAAATCAGGTTTTTCAAGAATTGTAAGGAGAAGCGAAAATAAGGCAGTGTGTCGAGAGTAATCCACTTTCTGTTAGAGAAGTGCAGTTGTTCTACACGTCCCTTGCGGCATTCAACTATGCGTCTTACCCGCTACCTCCTACAAGCAAGTCATGAGTAGCCTATTTAGACTTGCACCCTCGGGGACGGCTGTTTCATCGATCCCATCTGCCTCCTCAACGGGTTAACTCGAACCTCGTCACCAAGGTCTTCTCAGAACACATACTCTCCAATGTGCTCTTCAGCCGCATCCTCGTCATCTGACAGATGGACGTGTCATTTCTGCTCCGGAGCCCTGCCTCTCGACAGGCATCTTTCGATTGCCCGAGCGCCTGTACGGTGAGTGGAATTTCCTCAGACGTATTCGTCCGTCAGCCGCCCTTCGACTCACTGCCTCGTATATTTATAGTAGATACTGATTATAAGGTTATGCTCCTATTAGATTATAGGAGAACTATTCTAGGTGCCTGGATTGATTGGTATAATTCACCATCCTGATTTCTTGAAACATGATACTAATTTTCCAAGGCCTCATTTTGAGTCTTTTGAAACGCCTGAACGCCTAGCAACTGTATATACGTATCTTACACAAAAAGAAATCTTCACTGCGCCAGATGTTGACTCCATCTTAGCTAAACCTATCAAAGAGAAGGATTTGTATAAAATTCATGCACCTTTTCTTGTGGATTCCGTGAAATCGTTGTCTAAGGTTGGAGAAGGCGAAATAGGTGCTCATTCTTATGCGTCTCACGACGCTTTCGATGTAGCTAAACTAGCTGTAGGAGGCGCTATTCTTGCATGCGAAGAAGTACTTAAGGGGAACGTAGATCAATCATTTGCCTTAATTAGACCGCCAGGGCATCATTCGGGCTATTCAAAAGCTGATGGGCTCTGTATTTTTAATAATTGCGCTGCGGCTGTACTAAATTTGAAAAGGAAAAAGAAACTCGATCGAACACTGATTATTGATCTTGATTCCCATTATGGAGATGGAATTGCTGAATTCTTTTATTCGGATTCTTCTGTAATGTACATCTCGATACATGAGTACTTCAATGAAAGTGATAAGGGAGGTATTTTTGAAATCGGCTTTGGAGAAGGTGAGGGCTACAATGTAAACATTCCTTTGCCATATTTCACATTGAACCGTACCTACCTAAAATCCTTTGAAAAAATTATACCGCCGTTAGCGAGAGAATTCAATCCAGAACTTGTTATTATAGCTATGGGGTTTGATACCCACTATGCGGATCCTATTGGGAATCTTAGACTTACTTCAAGCGTTTATGCAACCATTACACAACAACTAAAAAAATTGGCTGAGGAGATTTGTGAAGGAAAGCTAGTTTTTGTCCTAGAAGGAGGCTATAACTTACTTGGCCTCCCAAAGTTTGTTGAAATGGTCATCCAAGCACTTCTTGATTATAAAATTGAATTTTTTGACGGCATCCCTATTGAGGAAATTAATACAGACAGAGACGCCATAAAGCGGGTAAACATGCTAAGAGGTGTGCTTTCAAAATACTGGAAGTGGTTCTAAAAAGAAAGTACTCTAATTATAATATCAATGAGTTTTGGAGAGGGGGGGAAGGGGAGTGTATTGGATGATTGGGGGTTTAGGAGGCAATTCAAATTGTTTTTGTGTGATATCGTCCCCTTTAGTGCGTTCCCCCTTATCTAGTTTGAATCGACTCGTGATAGAATGGGCAGAAGCAATGATCATGCAGAGTATATAAAGACAACAAAAAATAACTGAATTATAACAAAACATACCTTCCTCCCCATCCTGAAGGGTAGGGGCTTCCGTGAGGTGGAGTCGTGATATGAAGCAAAAATTCAAGTGAAAAATATGTCAAAAGCAACTTACAAAATTGTGGATGTAAACGAATCAAATCTTGACAAGTACGATCTCTTTTGTCATAAATCAAGAAAGAAAGATGAAGGATATCAAAATAAAGTGCAGTGGATCGAAAAACGTTTTAAAGATGGTTTAAGACTAAATTTCATTAAAAAAAAGAATCACTATCCCTAATCGCCGCCCTTATCTCTATAGACCTTACGATATTAAAAACTCACTTTTGTAATATATGGAATCGAAATCTTTATTGCTAATTTTTACGAATACTCATAAGAGGAAAGATATATGCAGGACGTACAACAAACGATTCGATATTCGGATCTATGTAGAGAATTGAAAGACTTCGTCCAAGGAAATACCACTCTCTCGACTGTCAAGGATTTTTTATCTGTTTTTTGGAATAGTGCTCACAGTAACCAAAAAATCGACGATGAAACCATTGCCAAGGTTGAAATACTTAAAATAGGTATTGAAGCATATGAAAACGGAGATTTCGCCATTGACGACTTACAACAGATACTTCAAGACTTGACTGCAAGCTAGAATTGAAAAGAAGTAAAAAATATATTAAGAGTTGAACCAGCATCAGTAAAAGTCTCGAAAATAAACGATAAAACAAAAGATAATTCTCTTATTCTTTACAGATTTTTGGAGAGGTTCTTTTTCGAAGTTCATCATAAAATCAGATACATCTTCCTCAACTAATACTTCATCTAAATACGAGTGCACTGCGTATTGTCGCGACCTGCTTTGACTTATTTCAAGCATTTTTTGTTTGACCGAGTCTTGCTGCTTGTTATCGGCTTCTGGCTCAAGGTTTAAGTAGATATAATTGCATTGTTGACGAATATCTTCAGTATTGTCAGGAAAAAGAGTTATTAGACTGTCTAACCCGTCTACATAGGCCCTAGCGTTGCCAGAAAGATTCGGATATGCTTCATATATCATCTGTTTTATCTTGTTAATTTGAAGAGTCATCTTCGCTCAATCATCCTTCCCCCTCACTAAGTAAGTGTGGCCTTTTCATATGCTTCATTTCTTGCTTCTATCGCCTTTTTAGAAAGATATTCATCGAGCCAAGTCGAGGCTATCAGCACCTTTCTTATTGAATATCCATATTTTCTAGCGAAACGTACGTAATCATCAAGTGTGATTTTCTCAGCGTTTTTGTATTTCCGAAAGGTTTCTTTTTCGAAGTTTGCCTTAATCTCTGAAGCCTCTTCCTCAGCCAATATATCGGTTGGAGGCTCTTCTATTTTTTCTCGCGATTCAATTTCATGAAGTATCTCAAGAATTCTTTGCTTGACTAATTTCTGATGCTCGTTATAAGGCTCAGGTTCAAGGTGCATGTAAATTTTCTCACAGTGTCGGCGGATAAATTCTTCAACTGTGTTAGTATAAAGAGTGACTACATTTTCTAATCCGTCTATATGAGCCTTTGTTAGATCAGAAAGATTCGGATACGCTTCGTAAATCATCTTCTTTATATCTGGAACTTGGATAACCATCTTTTCCTCATCACTGACGTTTTTTCATCGATCTCATGTGTTAAAAAAATTATATAAACTCCACATTTTTTAAAAACATCATTTACTTATTTTTCGCCTTTATCAGTCAAAAACAAAGCATTTTCTTCGATCTTGTCGTAGTTAGATTCGGATAGGTATGAAAAAATTGTACGATGAAACGTATCTTTTTAAGACCATACACCAAGAAATCAGCAGAAATTGATCACAAACACACAGAAAGATAGTTGTGCACTCGTTATAAAGAATATCTCTAGTTACTAAAGCTGTCAAAATCTATAATCATAAATAGTCAGAAAATATGTGCTTCTTAAAAAAGAATTTGAATCAATTAATTATCTAATGATAGTCTTGATTTTTTGATTAAGTAATATAAAGAATGAATGCAAGTTTGCATATCAAGAGAAAAATGAGGCATTTAACTTGTGCGGCGAGAAGTCCCCTTCCGACAGGTGGGGGATAAAAGCCGCTAGCTTTATATAGTTTTTTGGGGTAGAAGTACTGATAACAGAGTCTGCGTGAAGCCCATGAAACTGACACAGCAAATTAGGATCTTTCCCACATCAGCACAGGAAGCGGTGCTCTGGAAACTCTCGGAGAAATGCAGACTCATCTATAATTTTGCCCTTGCTGAGCGAAGGGACGCCTA
>JAEOSO010000108.1 GCA_016840315.1 Candidatus Borrarchaeota archaeon
AACTGAACGTTAGTCGATTTTTGCTCATTCCTGTGCGGAGGCTCATAAATGACGAATAAAGCCAAAGATAAAGAAGCAAAAGAAAAAGAAAACAACGTAGGATCTACTAATGCAGAAAAAGAATGTGTTGAAGTTGAGATACCTATTGAAATGACTGAAACCGAAATGATAGAACAGCTAAAAGAAGAATTGGAAACAGAAAAAGCACATGCCAGAGAATATTTAAAAAAATTGAAATATCTGCAGGCAGACTTTGATAATTTTCAAAAAAGAACAAAAAAACAAATGGAACGAATACAGAAGGTTGGAATTAGACGTTTATTAAGCAAATTATTAGCTATTGTTGATGATCTTGAACGGGCTGTTTCCACTGCCCAAAATATCAATGAAGAAGAAAATAATTCTATGTTTTATGATGGTGTAAAAATGATTTTAGATCAGTTTCATAAGATCCTAAAGGAAGAAAGTGTAAAAAAAATAGACGCTTTAGGAAAGCGGGTGAATCCCCGTTATCATGAGGTAGTTTGTCGATTTGAATCTTCTGATCACCCTAATAACACAATAATTGAAGAATATAGAAAAGGATATTTGATGGATAATGAAGTAATTCGACCTGCTACGGTTGCAGTGTCGAAAATTCCTCAGAAAGAGGAAACTAATGAAGATGATTCTACTAAGGCTTCTTCTACCGAAGAAGGATCTACCAAAGATGATTTTACAAATAATGATGAAAACAACAAAATGGAGGTATAATTATGGCAAAGGAAAAGAAAAGGGAAAGAATCATTGGCATAGACCTCGGAACCAGCAATTCAGCTGCAGCCGCAATGATGGGCGGCCGACCTGTCATCATTCCAAGTGCAGAGGGAAGTACACAATATGGCAAAGCATTTCCATCTTATGTAGCATTTACTGAAGATGGAACTTTGCTTGTAGGTGAACCTGCACGTCGCCAAGCAGTATCAAATCCTGAAGCAACCATCACAGCAATCAAACGAAAAATGGGTCTAGATTACAAAGTGAACATTCAGGGTAAAGAATATTCACCGCAGCAAATCTCATCATTCATACTTCAAAAGATTAAACGTGATGCTGAGGCTTTTCTAGGAGAAAAAGTGGAAAAAGCGGTGATTACAGTACCTGCTTATTTTAATGATAATCAACGCCAAGCAACAAAAGACGCGGGGATAATCGCTGGTCTAGATGTCGTTCGTATTATCAATGAACCTACTGCTGCATCTTTAGCTTTCGGTATTGACAAAATGGAGCAGGAGATGAAAATTCTCGTCTTCGACTTTGGCGGCGGTACTCTAGATGTGACGATCATGGATTTCGGCCAAAAAGCGTTTATGGTTGAATCAACAAGTGGTGATACCCAGTTAGGCGGTACTGATATGGATAATGCCATAGTTGACTATGTTGTCGAAGGATTCAAAAAAGACAGTGGAATTGATATTCGCTCTGATGCTACTGCAATGCAGCGTGTAAGAGAGGCTGGCGAGAAGGCAAAGATCGAATTATCTACAATCTTGGAAACTGAAATAAATCTTCCATTTATTGCTGCAGATGAAAGCGGACCTAAGAACCTAAAAATGAAATTTACTCGCTCAACGCTTGAACGTCTTGTAACGCCTATTATAGAGCGATGCAGAGGCCCATTGATGACCGCATTACAGGATGCAAAATTACAACCAAGTCAAGTTGATAAAGTTATTCTCGTGGGGGGTCCTACCAGAATGCCTATCGTCACTAAATTGATAAATGATATCATCGGTAAACCTGCTGAACGTGGAGTTGATCCTATGGAATGTGTGGCTATGGGCGCAGCGATTCAGGGAGGTATCATGGCTGGAGAAATAGATGAGATTGTACTCTTGGATGTTACACCACTTTCACTAGGCGTTGAAACATTAGGTGGAGTATTTACTAGAGTAATGGAGAAGAATACGACCATTCCAGCTGAGCGAAAACAGATCTTTTCAACTGCTGCCGACTTCCAGACATCGGTAACAATTAATGTATTACAGGGCGAAAGACCCTTGGCAGCAGATAATGTGTCGCTTGGTATGTTTAATCTCACTGGCATTCCACCAGCCCCAAGAAATGTTCCTCAAATTGAAGTTAAATTTGATATCGATGAGAATGGGATATTAAATGTTACAGCGAAAGATCTTGGCACTAATAAAGAACAGTCAATCACTATTACGGCTTCAACCAAGCTTGATCAATCCGAGATTGAACGTTTGGTTAAAGAAGCGGAACAATTCGCTGAACAAGATGAACGAAAGAAGGAAGAAGTCGAAGCTAGAAACAATGCCGACAGCATGATTTACACTGCAGAGAAGACCTTAGCAGATCTCGAAGACAAACTGGCGAAAGAACAGAAAGATAGAATCAGAAATTCAGTGAATGAATTGAATGAAGCATTAAAAGGCGATGATTTTGCACAAATAAAAACAAAAACCGAAGATCTGGCCAAGATTTTACAGGAAATTGGAACCGCTGTATATCAACAGGTTGCTCAAGAGCAAACTGCTCAACAACCGCCTCCTGGTAGCGAAACTGAAACTACAGGAGCATCTCCGCCTCCTCCAGGGGAAAAAGTTGTGGATGCGGACTATGAAGTTGTGGATGAAGAATAACCTATTTTCTTTTTTTATTAGGTGAATAAAGTGGAAAAGCGCGACTACTATGAAGTTCTAGGCGTCTCAAGAGATGATTCAAACGATGATATAAAAAGAGCATATAGAAAACTAGCTGTTCAATATCATCCTGATCGAAACAAAAGCCCAGATGCTAAAGACAAGTTTAAAGAGGTCTCTGAAGCATATGCCGTTCTTTCTGATGACGAAAAAAGGCGCATGTACGATCAGTTTGGTCACGCGGGGATCGATGGCCGTTACACTACAGAGGATATTTTCAGTGGGGTTGACTTTGATTCCATTTTCAGAGACTTTGGCTTTGGAGGTGGCTCTGTGGGATTCGGTGGCTTTGATAGTATTTTCGATGTGTTCTTTGGGAATCGGCGAGCGAGAACACGAGGACCCAGAGTTCAACGTGGTGATGACCTACAATATGAACTAGAAATTACTTTAAAAGACGCTGCTAATGGCATTGAACGTCAGATTGACGTGCCACGTAGAGAGAGATGTCCAGTTTGCGAGGGGACGGGTGCCGAACCTGGCACATCTGTAACTACCTGCCCAAAATGTAAAGGACAAGGACAACTTCAAATTGCTCGTACACAAGGATATACACGATTCGTCCAAATAGTGCCATGCGATCGCTGTAACGGTGCTGGAAGGATTATTAACGAGCCTTGTCATAACTGTCGCGGGTCTGGTTTGGTTCGCCCAACTCGAAAAATAAATGTTACAATACCTAAAGGCGTAGAAACTGGTTCTGTTCTTCGATTACGCGGAGAAGGAGAAGTGAGTACTTCAAGAGGACCAGCAGGAGATTTATATGTCATTATTAATGTCTTGCCACACGAAATATTCCAGCGCGATGGTTCTACTCTCTATCTTGAACAGCCTATAAGTTTTTTTCAAGCCTCACTCGGCGCAAAAGTAAAAGTTCCCACACTTGACGGTGCTGCAGAAATAAAAATTCCATCTGGCACTCAAACTCATACTTTATTTCGTCTAAAAGGCAAAGGTATGCCAAACTTAAATGGTTATGGACGTGGAGATGAATTTGTACGAGTGATTGTACAAACTCCAGAAAAATTGACAAGAGGACAAAAGAAACTGCTGCAAGAAATTGCTAAAGAGTTTGGTGAATAATTACTGAAAAGGTCGTGAAACCTCACTTATGAAAACCCATGAACTTGATATTGAAAAGATTTTGGATATTCTTGGCAATAAAACGCGGCGAAAGATATTAGCAAAACTATCCGAAGAAGCTAATTATGTCTTTCAATTATCCGAAGACATGAAAATCAGACATCAAGCTATACGAAAACATTTGGATTTACTAAAAAAACTTAAAATCATAAAAAGTTATGAGGGCGCAAGCACTGTTGGCGGTCCTCCAAGGAAATATTTCAAAATCACTAAATCTTTTTCAATCCTGGCTGATATTACACCTGACTCGTTTGAAACAAAAATTGTGTCCAACAAAGGACAAATTGTTGCGCAAAGTGAATTTCTAGAAATAACTGAAGAAATAAAAAGTATTGTTAGCTCAGTAGATCCCGCACACGAAAAGATTTCTGATTTGAATATGGCTTTAGAAAACCTGAATGCTGAAATTGAGGAACTGGAGAAAAAAAGACAATACCTTGTTGAATTACGACAGCAGATATTGAAATATATCAAAGCGACTAAGAGTCAAGAACCCCGCCCTGAATGAAGGACGGGGCTTGTGATGGTGGTAGCAATGCAAGTCTTGACTAGCCTAAGTTCAGAAGACATACTTCAAGAACTACGCCTTGTGGGCTACAAGAATGTCGGGGATGCCTCCCTAGTCCCCTCCTCTTCGACAGAACCACTGAATGTCATGTCTCTCATCATCGAGAGGCTAAGCCTACTTGGCATTGGCGAAGGGAAACTCGACTCAGGCAGGGAGACCGCAATCGGTAGAATTCCTGTCGTTAGCAGAAGCGGAATACCTTTGATGCCGTGCAGACCAACAAAGACGAGGAAACTTCTAGAGCAAGGAAAAGCCATCAAGAAACGCAATAAACTGGGCATATTCTATCTCAAATTAGAGTTCGATCCCAAACATCCCGTCACACAACCGTTAGCAATAGGTATAGATCCTGGCACTAAATTCGAGGGGTTTTCAGTAGCCGGAAC
>JAEOSO010000032.1 GCA_016840315.1 Candidatus Borrarchaeota archaeon
ATTATAAAAATCTATCCAAAAGGGTGATGATTTATCGCATCTTAGTTAACTCTATTTGAGTATTCATGCTAATTGATGCAGCGAGCCCTTATAAAATCCTTGTCTTAACTGTTAAAATACCTCTAGAACCTAATTTAGTTGTTTTATTTAACTTTTCTAAGCATATCGATACGAATTCAGTTTTTAGTCTTTTAGGTGTACTCTCCTGAATTTCTAAAAACTCCTGGAGAAAAATCGACACATTTAGATAGTGAATAATTCTATCACTCTTTAAAAGAAAATTTATAAGGGGAGACCGAATTTAAGCGACCTTAGCATGTCATAACCTGTAATATCGGTGTCATAAGGAAAATATTCTTAATTGCAGTAGCGATACCGTATATGTTAAGACAATGCTTATGTCATAGAACATTCATGCATTGAAAACGAGAGGTAATAAAAATGGTTAAAGTATCAATAGCCAAGTGTCCAAATTATGAAGAGGCTCAAGCCGGTATCCGAGCAGTAATGGAGCCCTTAGGAGGATTTGGCGCATTCATTAAAGATGGCCAGAGCGTATGGCTTAAGCCAAATATGGTACGTCCATTACCTACAGTTCCAGCTCTTACGGATGCTAGATTCATGGCAGCATTAATCAAAGAAATAAAAGAGCAGACCGATCCCTCCAGAATTGTCGTTGCAGACGCTCCTTTTAGAGGATATCCGGGCGAGAAGGCCTTTAACTTCGAAGGGGAGTACAGCGGCTTAAAAATGAAAGAGACTTGCGAAAAAGAAGGAGCAGACGTCATTTATCTCGATGCTTACGAATGGGAGAAGGTAGAGATTCCCGAAGCAAAGGTTCTTAAAGAAGTCGAGTTCTCAAAGCTGAGAAATGAGGTTGATGTTATCGTCAATGTACCAAAACTGAAGACACATGTGCAACCTGGGATTACTGTAGCAATAAAGAATTGGCATGGCTTTATCAGTTGGAAATATAGACGACTATGGCATTCAGATAACTTGTCTCAAAAGTTAGTGGATATCTTCAAAGGTCCTGGCGCAATGCCCAATTTGAACATTGTAGACGGTATTATTGGCGTCCATGAATTTGGTCCTAGTATTGCTGGTCTACCATTCGAGTCAAAGACAATCATCGCAAGTCCAGATCCAATTGCTACCGACGCTGTATCTGCCTATCTGATGGGCTGGGAAGATCCGTTTGATGTGGAAATGGTGCGCATAGGTCATTACGACGGCGTTGGTGTCGGAGATATCAGTCAGATAGAGGTCGTTGGAGAACCGCTCTTTCACCTTGAGGGCTGGATCAGACCTAACATGAAACTCATTGCAGAATATCCCAATATAAACGTTATCGTAGGTTCTTATTGTGCAGGATGTAAATCTCGGTTGAAATTTGCTATAGAAAACATCCTTAAACGAGGAATGTGGGCCAAGTATTTCGAGGAACATGCACCCCTTACTTTGGTTTGTGGTGTAGGCGCTCGGCTACCCGAACCAAGCGAAGATGTCATGTATCTAGGCGACTGTATAATGTTCGATACTGTCTGGGATGAAAAAGGCAACCCCAGATTAGGCTGGGACGAAGAAACAGTTGATAAACGTAAAAAACTCCTTGAAGATCCAAAGGCTATCTGGCTCAAGGGCTGTCCTATTTGGTTCACAGAAGTCTCTGATATCATCAAAGACCGCTTAAAAAAGGCAGAAGAAGCAAAGGCTTAATTTATTTAGCCACCTGGGGCGGGGAGCCCATTTTTATTTTTCCTTGTTCAAATTACGATCCCAAGGTTTAATGCCCGTAATCGAATGTTTTGTGAAGTCAAACACAGTAGATTCAATCTTTCCATCTGTTATGGCTAATCGCTTATCTTCAGTTATTTCTCCAACAACCACTGCTGCTAAATTATATTTTTCAAAAACAGTTAATGTTTCTTGTGCTAAATTTGGATGCGTTGTAATCAAATAACCAAAGCCAGGATTCACTTTTAACCAATCTTCTAGAGTGATCGAATCAGGTTTTGGAACCTTAGTAACGTTTACTATAGCGCCATTCCCTGCCACTTCCAGCATCATCGCCAAAGTTCCAATGATTCCTGGCATTGAGATATCCTTACATGAGGTTGCGAACTTGAGGTGTGCGATGGTCGTAATAGTCTCAAAGTTTTTTCGAACGATATCTGGATTTTTAAATGAAGTATTATCAAAACCAGTGAAGGGCGTTTCTTTTCCATCTGTATCAATCGCTACAATAAGCGCGTCACCAGGTCTTGAACCATGAGAATATAGAACTTCATCTTTCCTCGCTGAACCAATTGTCGAACAATCAAGCGAGGGAACTGGCGCATCTGGGATTATATGTCCTCCGAGCGGCGGGCATTTAAATACTTCTGCACCTTTTTTTAGGCCATATACTATTTCCTTTAGAGTATCTTCATTATTGAAACTAATGACACTTAGAAATCCTAAAGGCGTGCCGCCCATTGCATAGATATCCTTGACGTTCACAACAACACAGAAGTATCCTGCTTCTCTCGGATGCTTTTCGACGAATTGGCTCCGCATCGCGTCATTAGTGAATAATATAACATCATTTTGTCCAAGTTCTCGTAAATTAATTGCTGCAGAGTCTTCTCCATATGCTTCTAACACATAATTGTTCCGTAATTTAGAGCCTAGAATCTCTGTTATTTTTTGAATTGGTTCTTTCCGTGTTAAACCCTCATTAAGCCTAAGATTGGTCGCTAATTCATCCAGGTCGTTCATATTTTTTAACTCCGTGAGTTCTTATGGGAAATTTCAAGTATGACAGGATATCTAACTCTCATTTCTCTTGTCGCTCTTTCTTACGAAAGATTCATAAAGCTGATGCTAGCGATAGGATGTGCTCTAAAGGAGGAAAAGCCTATTCGGATCAAAATTTCTTCATTTTTCATAATGCTTCTCCTTTGTTTGTCAGTAACATCTTTGTGCGCACCAGTTAAAGCTGATACAAACGCGGATAACTCTTTGTTTGTCGCAGGGATAACTGGTAATTCAAGGATTACTGGAACATATTATATTTATGTTAACGATACACAGCCTTCCTTCACTGTTTCGATAGATACAAAGTGGTGGAAAGGTACCGCCTCAAATTTACGAATTAAAGTAGAAAAACCCAGTGGATCACTTTATACACAGGAAGAAATTTCCTATGGGAAGACAGGTCTCACAACGATTCCAGTTTCTGCGAAACAAGTTGGTGAATGGAAAATAACAGTTGAAAGCATAAAAACCCCGCCAGGTGAACTATTGGTTGGCTACTCGATGAACGTCCCTGAATTAGACGGAAAGATCTGGTCTGAGGCTCTCTGGGTATCTAGCGAAGCTGATGATGCTTTTGAATACTGGCTAGAGGTACATCGTTTCGTTGAAGGTAAAAGCTTTGCGTTAAATGTATTCAATGTCGATAGCCAAGGGAGGGTAGACTTACTATACCCAACAGGGCAGTTAGCTAAACGTGTACAAATTCAACCAGATGAAGATGAGTGGAGTGTTACTCAAGACGTCTTGCACAAGCAAAGTGGTTTTTGGAAACTTCGTTTTGATGCAAACTGGGAAGTTGCTAGAATAACTGCAATAGATTCTTATGAAGATCCACTTCGTCTATTTCTCTCTACAGAAAGCGACAATCCCCCTCGACCTGGTCCTGTGCTATTTGATTATATTCAAGACCTCAGATTGGTGCAATCAGAATCCTCAAAAATCGCCCTTGATGTTTATAACGGCATTTCTTCTAGTTTTAATGTCCTTATTAGAATAAGCGGCGTTGGTTTCGAGTCGACTATAGATGAAGTATTCATCACACCAGGTATAAATGTAGTCTTCATAGATGTCTTCTTCTTGCCTTCTTCACCATATCAATGGGGTAATCGGATATTAAAGATCGACCTCATTGTACAGAATGTTTACTATGACTCTGTACTCGTTCCGGTCAATGTGCAGATTAATCCAGCGAACATCATGATAGGATACATCTCCCCAACCATAGTCGGATTAGCTGTAGCTTCTCAACTTATTGTCCGCAAGAAAAACCTGAAAGATAGTAGAAAATTAAGCATCACAAGGGTTGTCTTAGGTTTTCTCATGGCAGTTTTCGGAATTACAAATGCGTTTGGATTCGCAATTGCTGATGTAATTGTTCATAGGAGCATTACTTTTGGTGGATATGTGACATTAGTTATTTCTGTGAGCACAACACTGCTAGGTTACCTATGGTTGCATCGGGGATTGACAGATTATTGGGTGTAATCCCTGTTAATATTTTTATCATTTCTTCGCAAGAAGACCCCCCGTTGGGGAATGGATGATTCAGGAAGCCACCCTACCTGTAGGGTGGTAGTTCACTCAGCTTCTTTTTCACATGAGAAGCGTTTAACTTCAAACAAGACAGTTCCACCGTCCGTGTAAGGTGGACCTGGATCTAAGCATTGAAAATATGCTACTTCGTCTTTACCTGCTTTTGCTAAGCCTACAGACGAAGGGGGAATGCCAGCTCTCAAAGCTACGCTAAATGTAGCTAAACAGCCAAGTGCATGGATACAGACCGCATCAGACTGTTCTAAATCAATATTTGGTCCGCAGATAACTGTTTTCCAGTTTTCCTTGTAAACAGGACATTTTCCCGTTATTTTTTTAGCTGTAATGACCAGTCCATATATCAAAACATCTCTTCCTCCTTCCTTAATTTTTTCTTTCTCTTCAAAATCCTTTTCTGGGATTATGAAAAATATTTCTTTCTTCTATCATATTGCTAGCATCGTGAAATATTAAAATGACAGTGACATAGTCTATTTGATTAATGGAACTCATAGACATCAAGAGTTAGTTATCCTTTTGAGAGAATAAAAAAATCCATATTAAAAACTTAAAAAGTAAACAACCTATACAAAAAAACAATTTATTCAATTTCTTAGAGAATGAGATTAAGTATTCGGAGGATTAATTTTGGCAAAGATAACAGAAGTAAGATTTCACGGCAGAGGCGGACAGGGTGTAGTCACTGCAAGCCGCTTACTTGCCAATGCAGCGCTATTTGAAGGAAAATGGATACAAGCTTTTCCAGAGTTCGGTCCGGAACGAGCAGGAGCACCAATTAAGGGCTATACACGGATCTCTGATGAAAAGTTTACGATAAAAAGCGCGGTCTATACTCCCGATATTGTTGCAGTTATTGATCCCACATTGATCAAACTAGTTCCAGTAACAGAAGGTCTTAAAGCAGGTGGAATTGTCGTTATTAACTCTGAATCCGACCCAGCTACCGTAAAAAACGAAATAAACGTACAAGGTACAGTTGGTGCTGTGAATGCGACTGATATTGCGCTAGAAACAATTGGGCGTCCTATTGCAAATACTGCGATCTTAGGTGCGCTAGTAAAAGTCACTGGTTTAGTAAAACTTGATTCAATTATTGATGCACTTCTAGAGATTTTCAAAGGTGGCATTGGCCAGAAGAATGTTGAAGCGATTAAAAGAAGTTATGAGGAGGTTAAAGTAGCATGACTATCCAAGACGAATACAGAAAGAAAGGTTGGAAAGATCTTCCCCCTGGAGGTATTGTAGACCGACCAGCGACAGCCCGAGACTATAAGACAGGAACGTGGAGAGCGTTTCGTCCAATTCGCAACAAAGATAAGAAAATCTGTCAGAACCCAGAAGCATGTTTGGTTTGCTGGATTTTATGCCCTGATGCTGCTATAATACGGGTTGAACCAAACGAACTGGAGATAGATTTAGATTACTGCAAAGGCTGCGGAGTTTGTGCATTAGAATGTCCACTTAAAGCAATTGAAATGGAACAGGAGTGATGTAAATGGCAAAAGCAAAAGTCTTAGGAATGATGGGAGATTTCGCGGTTGCAGAAGCAGCCAAGCTATGCAATCCTGACGTAATTGCAGCTTACCCAATTACTCCTCAAACGATAATTGTTGAACGCCTTGCAGAGTTTGTTGCAGATGGAGAATTAGACTGTGATTATATTTGTGTTGAGTCCGAACATTCGGCTATGTCTGCTTGTTTTGGAGCATCCGCTGCGGGTGCACGCGTGTATACGGCTACGGCTTCGCAAGGATTAGCGCTTATGATCGAGATTGTCTATATTACCGCTTCAGCGCGCTTTCCTGTCGTGATGACCATAGCGAATAGGGCTCTTTCAGGTCCAATCAACATTCACTGCGATCATAGTGATGCCATGCTAGCCAGAGACAGCGGTTGGATTCAATTATTCGCAGAAGATTGCCAAGAGGCCTATGACTCTACAATTCAAGCCTTTAGAATTGCTGAAGATAAGCAGGTTTCACTTCCTGTAATAAATTGCTTAGACGGTTTCGTTTTATCACATTCGATCGAACCAGTGGAAATTCTTGAGCCCACTGAAGAAGAAACACTTGATGGCTTTTTGCCTATCCGTGATCCACTTTACAAACTTGATGTTGATGCACCAATTGCCCAAGGATTACTGGCGCTACCTGAGTTCTACATGGAAATCAAAAGAGGTCAGCAAGAGGCGCACTTGCGCTCCCTTGATGTGATCAAAGAAGTAATTCAAGATTTTGGTGACAGATGGGGACGCTACTGGCCAGTCGTCGAACCATACCAAATGGACGATGCTGAAGTAGCTGTTGTGACAATCGGATCAAGCACTGGCACCGGAAGAGCTGCTGTCGATGAACTGCGAGCGGAAGGGAAAAAGGTCGGACTAGTGAAATTACGTTGTTTCAGACCATTTCCTGTCAAAGACATACAAGCCGCACTAAAGAATGCTGGTGCAGTCGGCGTATGCGATAGAGCAGTCTCCTTTGGATCTACAGGACCCGCTTATGCCGATACGGCAGGAGCTATGGTTGGTAGAAGCGGCCCATTAATAAAGAACTTCATTATCGGACTTGGAGGCAAAGATATTACGATTGACACTTTCAGAGCAATGTATGACAATCTGTATGCTGACTTGGCTAAAGGAGAGGTAGAAGAGCCGGTTGAATGGATCGGCATAAGAGGAGAATGAGGTGAAAAGTATGGCAGATTATCCAACTAAACTTGCAGATTTACCAAAAGAAGAACGTTCAGTTTCATCAGGACATCGGCTTTGTACAGGTT
Organism: Candidatus Borrarchaeota archaeon; assembly: GCA_016840315.1. Lineage (GTDB taxonomy): Archaea > Asgardarchaeota > Sifarchaeia > Borrarchaeales > Borrarchaeaceae > Borrarchaeum. Next base: position 7,132 of record JAEOSO010000032.1, read on the forward strand.
GTGCAGCAGGTACAATCGCACGTCTTGTGGGAAAGGCGGTCCCTGATAAACCACTGATGTGGGTGAATGCAACGTGCTGCATGGAAGTAGCCACTACGATCTATCCATTCGCTGCTTGGCATGTTCCATGGATTCACTGCGCTTTCGAGAACGCTGCTGCTACAGCTTCAGGGGTACGATCAGGACTTGATATGTTAATGAAAAAGGGAAGAATTCCACAACGAGATATTGAAGTGATTGCCATCGGTGGTGATGGTGGAACTTATGATATCGGCATTCAGGCAATAAGTGGTGCGATAGAACGTGGCCACGATTTTGTCTATATCTGTTATGATAATGAAGCCTATATGAACACAGGTATTCAGAGAAGTGGTGCAACTATGCACGCAGCGTGGACGACAACATCGCCCGCTGGCGAAGCCATCCCAGGCAAACAGGAATTTAAAAAACCGCTTCTGAGGATCGTTGCCGCTCACGGGTTGGAGTATTGCGCTACAGCGAGTTGTTCGTATCCATTAGACTTTGTCCGAAAGGTTAAACGCGCAGTAGACGTCAAAGGACCAGCCTTTGTGCATATTATTCAGCCCTGTCTCAGGGGTTGGAGGTTTGGCACGGAGATGAGTTTTCAGGTGGCTCGATTGGCGGTTGAAAGTAGGTTCTTTCCGCTGTATGAAGTGTACTGGGGCCACAAATTCGTCCTTAACTATCCCAATCCGATACTGACGAAAGTCGATGTGGAAGATTACCTGAAACTGCAAGGCAGGCTACGACATCTATTCAAACCAGAGCGAAAACAAGAGATCCTTGATGTAATACAAGCACATGTTGACAAAGAATGGGATAAACTTCTTGAACTTGCTGAATTTTCAGAGAGAAGTGCAACCTACTGACTGATGAAATTCGTAAAGCAGCACCCATTAACCTAACTTCTTTTTTTATCACTCCGCCGCAAGAAGACCCCTCAACGTGTTGGGGGGATAAAGTGCGTGACTTTTTTAAGTAACGAAACAGGATTTTTGGGTTCAAACGTCACTATCAAATGCTAATCATTAGAATATCGGGCGCTATTTTTTTGTAGAAGTCTAAAAATATGCAAAACAACTTTCGTTAAAATACCGAACCGAAAAATTTCAAATAGTTGAATTGAGTATATTTCGATAATACACTACAATTATGTAAAAAACAAGAAAAAGGAGCGACAAACAGTGTCGTTTGAAGAAGTCGATGAGAAAGAAAATGAGGAAGAACTTGAGGACGAAACTGAGGAAGAAGAGCCTAAAGAAGAAGAAATGGAAGCGAAAGCGCCACCAAGGCCAGTTACAACAGAATATGTGCCAAAGGTTAATGAAGGACCGATTTTATTTGAAGTGCCACGGGGGAGAGTGGCAGTAGACCTTAAAGAGGAAGACCTTGAGTTAATAGCCGAGAAAGATGTTTCAGAACCTTGGAAAAAGGCTGGAGAGGCTAATAACAAAAGAGTTCTTGTAATCAATTCTGAAACGGCGGATTACGTAATCAAGGCGGATGGAACAGTCGAAACTATGGAGGCATCTGGACTTATTGGCTTTTATAACCCCAACAAGAAGAATAGAGTCTGGGATATCGACAGTTACTGGGAGAATCTTGGTAATACCGATTTAGCTGCTAGAGAGGGCTTATGCCATATTGATGTCTATGAATTAGAACCTGGCGAATTACGTGCTAAGAAATACGCGCTAAAGGAAGTAACACCCTTTATAAAACTTGAAGTATCCGTAAACACTGCTGCAGGAAAGGAAACCGGTCCGAATGTCTTAATAAAAGATAAAGAAACCACTGCTGAAGTAATGGTTACAGCCACCAACGTATCAAAAACGAAATTGGAAAATGTAACTATCGCAAAAGACTTGGGCGAATTAGAAGCTGCAAGTGATATCAAAGTCAAAGCAGGCACTACCAAAAAAGAAGGCAAAAAAATCGTGTGGTCAAAGTTCAGTTTAGACCCTAACGGTTCGCAATCTATGACCTTTAAAGTTGCTTTAACTGCAAAAAAAATAGATCCATTAAAAATGGGCGAGATCACCGCAACCTATGTAGCCTCAGATATGACGATGTCAGGTATTGCATTTATGGGATCGGATGGTTATACCAAGAACGTTACTTGGATCGACAAAGACGAGATCGATAAGACTCCTGGTCGCTGGGATTGCGCGATTGAATTTGAAAACCTATCTACCTTTGAAGTATTGCTCCGAGAAGTGGAAGTCTATCGCCAGAGTGCTGAAGAAATCATTTTCAAGAAACGATCAGATAGACGGGCACAACTGATAGTTGATGAGGAACGCCTTGATGTAACCTTAAGTCCTGATACCGAGAATAAATGGACAAAAGCCTTCGTGTTTCCGGATCCAAAGGACGATCCAGTTATGGACCTGCCCAGCTTTGGTCAGAAAGTTGACTTTTCTGTCAAGAGTATGCTGATGAGGGAATTCAACGGTTCAGTAGTACAGTACGGTGGTGAAGTAACCGTAGCAGATATGGAAGTAGAAAAAACATATGCAGTAGCAGAAATTAGTACTGCCGAAGAACAAACGAATACGACCACATTAAAGGCATGTAACACTGGCTCTGCACCATTAGATAATCTAACTTTTCAAGAAACGATTCCTCCAGGCTTCGATGTTGACCCAGGCGCCGTTAAAGCATACATTGTTCGACTAGGCGAGGAAAAAGTTGATATCTCAAGAGTTATAAAAACTACCGCGCCAAGGGATAAAGATGTCACAAAAGAAAGACAGTTAACGATCCTACTTGAGAATGCCAATAAATATGACAACATCCGAGCAATCAAGTCAGGAGAGTGTGTTGAGGTAAATTATGATCTTCAACCTGTATCTCCAGAACCTGGGAAAGAATTCGTTTCACCTGTGGAAGCAATAGGCAATGTTTTGGTGCCATTTCCTGCGGGTGAAGAACTTCGTGCTACTGCAGAAGCTAAAATAGGTATAAAGCCCTATGTCTGGCGTAAAGTGCGTGTCGGAAAGTCCATCCAGGAAGGTGCTACTAAGAGTGAATATTCGATCTCTATCTACTACAAGAACAAAATGAAGTCTGGTGAAATTGCACTTGTTACTGATGACGAAGCAAGCCTGCCCGATATCACTGTCAACGATATCTTACCTGAAGGCTTCACTTTAGTCTCAAGTGATCCTATCGTCAGCGATCAACGACCGAGACTCGTTGAAGGCAAGAGTTTCACCGTCTTAGAATGGCAAATCAATGATATCCGACCCGATCAAATGGTGGAGATTAAATACTCTATCAAAGGCGAGCCTGGGGCGGTATATAAAGCCAAAGAAGCACAAGCACTTCTTACCGCGTAACCACCTTCTATTCCCTTATTTTTTTGTTTTTATGGAAATCACTAGCATATTTGGGGCTCTTAATTTTCTTAAAAAAAAATTATGTCTCCATATGATGAAAGATGTGCTATCACACATTCGGTTATCAGAAACTCTTGTATAGGTCTTTGCTTTCTTATCTGTTATCGGCGAGAAGACCCTACCGAAAGGGCGGAGTAGTTCACTCTATAGTTTAGGTCTTACCTAAAGTGAGTGATCATTGCGATAAAATAATAAATGAGGCAAACAAAAGTAAAGTAAGGATACAAGGTTGATTTGAAATGGGTTGGATTGGGTTAGTCGGCGCAGAAATCGCTGATTCTAAAGGGAAACCATTTGGCACGATTGAAAGATTTGTTCAACTTACTGGTACTGTAATTCTTGAAGTTAAATTGTCTGAAAAGGTCAATAAGATAGATCTGATTCAGATATCCGTAGAGGATTGTGTTATCAAAGGTGACTCTATTTCCACTAAAAGATCTTTTAAATCAATTTTAAATGCTGAAAAAAAGAAGAAGAAAGCAGAAATAAAGGAAGAACAAGAACGCTTTAAGAAACTACTCGAAAAAAGAAGGCAGCTTTCAGAACCGGAGTCCGCAGTATCTGCTATTGATAATGATTCCCTGATGTCAGAAGTTAAATCAGTCATAAAAGACAAAGAAGGTCCCTCGACACCTGCCGATTGGATTATTTGTCCTAATTGCGATTCAGCCCTGAAGGAACTTTACCGGTTTTGTCCCTATTGCTCGACGCCACTCCCATATTGTCCAAAGTGCGGAAAACCCATTAAAAAAGATTTCAAGTCGTGTCCCTGGTGTGGTAAGAAGTTGTAACTTAGAAAGTTCTTGCATTGTTATATTCTTAGTCAACTACCCCACCCTAAAGGGACGGGGCTTCCAGAGGCGGGAGTCGTGAACTTTAAAAAATTGGAAAACATTATAATGTATTCTTGTCCTATTGTTTCATGAGAGTATATATCTCTATTTGGTCAATATATGCTCAAAGAGGTCTTTTGTGCAGTACAAAAGCAACTGTTTCCGGATGATGGTCGAATGGCCTATCGAAAGATCGTTCTCTTCTCTTTTTTTTGGTGTTGCTAAAACACGATATAATTTGAGGATTTAGTTTAGATAGAGGGTGAAAAATGGCAGTAGAATTCAGAAAAGAAAAAACTCTTGAAGTCGCCTTACGGCAATGGATTAAAAAGATCAAAACCTTACGTGGTGGATATACGGATAATCAAGCCAAAATGGCAGAACTTGTTAAAGGGGAACTCCCAAAACTTATGGACGCAGCAGAAAGTATTCCCGCGGAAGATACAGTAAATCTTGAGACTCTTAAAGGATTAAGAGAAAAGCATGCTAGTTTCTTTGCTGAATCACACACACTAATGGACAGCATGTCAGAGCAGTTAAGGAACCTCATTTTACTGGCTGAAGATATCAATGGCATGGAATTCTCTTCAGATGTACCTCCCTCAGTGATTCTTCTCTTACAAAAAGAAGAAATATTGTTAACTCGATGCGATGAGGCGTTACTCGATTTATCAAAGAGTATCCCGACCTATTTGAGTGATTCTACGGCGCAAAACGATATTAACGAAACTATTAAGAATAATTCCCTTCTTGCCTTTGCTAATTTTCAAGATGGCATTCTTAATACTGAGAAAGCACTTGATTCACTTTTTACCATTCTGAGGGAGAATCTCAATCTGGCCAAAGATCTTGAAAGATCAAAAATATCTTGAAAGATCAGATTTGTCGGCATTACATAACACATCCGTCGCGTAAATTTATTTCCTGAGGGGCATAAGCCTCGCCCTCCCTTTTACCATTATTTTTCTTCTTCGGAGACAATCACCTTTTAAATAAAAATACTTAGTATTAGTAGGTGCTTTCGATGCCTACTGATATGATGCAGCAATGGACAAAGCTCAAGTCACAATATCCCGATACTATCTTATTTTTTCAAGCTGGCGATTTTTACGAGATGTTCTACGAAGATGCAAGATTAGGCGCGAAGGAATTGAATCTCACTCTAACAGCCCGAGACAAGAAAAACAAAAACATTCCGATGGCAGGCGTCCCACTACATTCCGCTGAGAAATATATTATTCGACTTGTTAAAAAAGGCTTCAAAGTCGCAGTTTGTGATCAAATAGAAGACGCTCAGGCAGCAAAAGGGCGAATAGTAAGAAGAGATGTTGTCCAAGTAATCACCCCTGGAACGCTCTTCGGAGAGCACTTTCTAGATGGAAAAATAAACAACTATCTGATAGCATTAGTGCGAAAAGCTGCGCGTATTGGCCTGGCTGTGGTAGACGTTTCCACAGGAGAATTTTCCGTTACTGAATTTGTAGGAACTACCGCGCTTGAAGCGCTTAAAAATGAGATAAACCGATTAAATCCTGCTGAAATCCTGTTGCCTGAAAATTTACTTGATGACAAAGAATTAGACTCCATAATAAAGCAGGATCAATCAGTAGTTCTAACATTAATTGATACCTACTACTCAAGTTATGAAGAAGCATACAATTTGCTAACATCTCATTTTGGTACTCTAAGCCTCGAAGGGTTTGGTGTTGAGTCGCTTAAAATGGGTACTTGTGCTGCAGGAATGATAATTCATTATCTGCAAGAAACTCAAAAAACTAAATTGCTTAATATCACGAAGGTCACTCCCTATTCATTAAAAGAATTTATGATACTAGATGATCAGACGCTTCGCAGTCTTGAAATTTTTCGAAATCTAAGGGATGGGACATCACAATTCACTCTGCTTGAAATTTTGGATCAGACACAGACCCCTATGGGCAGTCGCCTTATTAAAAAGTGGTTAAGACGTCCTTTACTTAATAAAGAAAAAATCCAAGTACGATTAGATGCTGTAGAAGTTATTGTAACTGATACGCTCTTACGTGCAAATGTAAGGGAAATTTTAGGGAATATTGGTGATATAGAACGGATAATCAGCAAAGTTGGCTTAGGAAAAGCAAATGGGAGGGATCTCCTAGCTCTAAAGGATTCATTATTGTGTATTCCAGAACTAAAAACTCTACTAGATAAGGGCTCTAAATTACTTTCAACAGTAAAAGACCATCTCTACGACCTATCGGAGTTAGTTCAGCTAATTGAACGATCAATTCAAGAAGATCCTCCACTTTCTATTCGTGATGGAAATATAATCACATCGGGCTTTAATGATTCCCTTGACGAACTTAGAAGCGTGATTTCTGAAGGAAAGGGCTGGATTCTGGATTATGAAAAGAAAGAGCGCCGACGAACTAGGTTTGACAAACTTAAAGTGGGTTTCAATAACGTTTTTGGCTACTATATTGAAATAACAAAAGCGGCACTCCGAAAAGGTAAAGTTCCAGAAGGATACATCCGTAAGCAGACTTTAGTAAATTCTGAACGCTTCATAACACCTGAACTAAAGGAATATGAAGATAAGATTCTTGGCGCTGATGAAAGAATTAAAAACCTTGAATATGAACTCTTTTGCGAAATAAGACAAGAAGTAGCTAAAGAGATCGATAAAATCCAAGAGAATGCACAAAGTATCGCAATTTTAGACTGTCTATCTACTTTTGCTGAAATCGCTTCACAGAACCAATATGCCAAGCCAATCATGATTGATAGCGACAAAATAACTATCGAAGGTGGAAGACATCCAGTTGTGGAAAAAATACTCGGCGAAGAAAACTTTATTCCAAACGATACGCATTTAGATACGAATGAGAATCAAATACTAATTATTACAGGCCCGAACATGGCTGGTAAATCGACTTATCTTCGGCAAGTTGCTTTAATCGTATTGATGGCACAGATTGGAAGTTTTGTTCCAGTAAATCAGGCGAGAATAGGAATATGTGATCGTATTTTCACGAGAGTGGGAGCATGGGACTTTATAGCTATGGAACTAAGCACTTTTATGGTCGAAATGGTCGAAGTAGCCAATATCCTTAATAACGCTACCGCGAAAAGTCTCATTATCCTCGATGAAGTTGGCCGTGGCACGTCAACTTATGACGGAATGGCCTTAGCATGGGCAATTACAGAGTTTTTACATCAAAACTCGCATGCGCAAGGGAAAACGCTTTTTGCAACTCATTATCATCAACTAAATCAATTAACTGAGTATTACCCTCGCATAAAGAATTATCAGTTTGCTGTTAAAAGAAAAGGGCAGGAAATATTGTTTTTGCACAAAGTTTTACCAGGAGGGACTGATAAAAGTTACGGAGTGGAAGTTGCACGATTAGCTGGACTTCCTCAGACAGTAGTTACCAGAGCTAAAGAGATTTTAGATGTTTTTGAAAGCGCGGAAACGCCTGCGGTTCTAAAGTCTAAGAAACTTCCTACAAGCAAACCCCAATTAACACAACAACTAACACTTTTTGATATTAATGCATTGAACTCCTCTAAAAGTGAAGGCCTTGATCCAATGGATGAACTTTCCCCTGAGCGTATTTTAGTTGATAAGATTATGGATGAACTCAAAAAGATGGATTTAGATCATACAACACCCTTAGATGCCCTTAATAAACTCCATGAATTAAAAAAGAAATTGGCTGAAGAGAATGACAAATGAAATCAGTTGAGTGATATTTGTGAGCCAAATTATCGTTTTATCGGAAGACACTATTAATAAAATTGCGGCTGGCGAGGTGATTGAACGTCCAGCAGCAGTAGTTAAAGAATTAATCGAAAACTCTATCGAT
>JAEOSO010000109.1 GCA_016840315.1 Candidatus Borrarchaeota archaeon
GACATAGGATATACGAAAATCGGGTTTAGTGCCAAGACCGATAGGCTAGAAGTTATCAGTGGAACTTTGGTCTTAAGAAAGGATGTTTCTAACAAGCTAGAAGAAAAGCGGATGTATCGTAGAGGTCGTAGAGGTAGATTAGGGTATAGATCACCTCGATTTAATAACCGAACACGACCTGAAGGATGGCTAGCCCCTAGTAATCAGCATAGACATGACTCACATGTTCGATTAGTTGAAACGCTTGAAACGCTACTACCGATAACCTTCAAAAGGGTAGAAGTGGCAAATTTTGATACACAAAAAATGCAGAACCCAGAAATTACAGGAACAGAATATCAGCAGGGTGAACTTCGAGGCTACGAAGTCAAAGAATACCTGTTAGACAAATGGGGGCGTAAATGCGCCTATTGTGGCAAAACAGACGTGCCCTTAGAAGTAGAGCATATCGTCCCGAAAAGTAGAGGCGGGACAGATCGAGTGTCGAATTTGACGTTATCATGTAGAACATGCAATCTAAAGAAAGGAAATCAGACGGCAGAGGAGTTTGGGTATCCTCACATCCAGCAACAGGCAAAGCAACCTCTTAAAGCACCTACCTGTATAAATAACATTCGTTGGAGGATAGTGGAGCAGTTAGGGGCAGAACATACTTACGGATATGTTACCAAATACCAGCGTAACAAGCTAGGGCTGGAAAAGTCTCATATTAACGATGCGTTTGTCATTGCTGGAGGTACAAATCAAGAACGGTGTCATCCTTATGAGGTCATTCAAGTTAGGCGAAATAATCGTTCGCTACAGAAGAATAGAAAAGGTTTCAAACCGTCAATTAGGAGACAGCGATATGAATTACAACCGTATGACCTTGTCAAGTATAATAACAGAACATATAGAGCAAAAGGAGTTCATTGTCTTGGAAAGCGTGTTGTGTTGGAAAATGCTAAAGGAAAAAATCCAAGTGTCGCAATTAGTAAAGTGGAGTTGGTAAACTATGGAAAAGGGTTATTATTCAACTTATGCTAGTTTAAACGCCTCTTTCCTCTCCACATTAAAAGGTAGGAGTCTCAAGAGGCGATTTCAATGAATGAATTGGAACTCCCAAAAATTGAGATTTTTCCAGTTCCCGATATACCTATCATAAGAGAAGGGGATGATACTGGGGAAATCATATGCAAATTCGCAAAAAACGCGGGGATTGTAATACGGGAAGAGGATATAATAGTTATAGCCCATGCGATAATCTCACGAGCAGAAGGAAGGTTGGTTGATTTAAGGACTGTAACACCTTCCGAGTATGCAAAAACTATCGCAGATCAATGTGATAAAGATCCAAGACATATAGAAGTGATTCTCAATCAAGCAAAGTCGATTGTACGGATGAAAGATGGAATATTAATTGTTGAATCAAAAACACCGGCAGGATGGGTAATGGCAAATGCGGGAGTAGATCAATCTAATTCTCTCGGAGAAAATTACGTCATTCTTTTACCAGAAAACCCAGATCGCTCCGCAGAAAAAATAAGAAAAAAAATACAAGAAGAATTTGGAGTTGAAGTTGCAGTTATTATTACAGATACCTTTGGTAGGGCATTGCGTTCTGGGGCAGTTAATGTAGCTATTGGGACTTCAGGGATTAAACCGATCATAGATTTAAGCGGAGTTAAAGATCTCTTCGGTTACACATTGAAAACAACACAAATCGGCATTGCAGATGAACTCGCTTCAGCTGCAGAGTTAATTAGTGGTCAATCGAATGAAGGCTATCCTGTAATAGTTATTCGTGGATACAAATATCAAAAGGGAACAGAATCCGCATTGTTGCTTGCTAGACCACGAGAAAATGCCCTCTTTTGGTAAGTATATAATTAATGTATATCATGTTAGATTGCCAATTGTTTAAAGAAAATTAAAACTATCGTCAAATATTTAAAAATCCGTAATAGTTGAGATAAATGACGACAGACGACACTGAACTAAGAAAATGGCCTCCAGTTTCAGGTGATTGGATATTAGGCAATCCTAAGGCACACTTAGCTGTTCTAACTTGTGGTTCATATGAACTGCCACGCCAACTCGTAAATTCTAGAAAGGATGATCTTGCAATTGCGGGTTTTTGTGAAGTTGAGAATGAAGGTATAGCAAAAATATTACAAAATATATGTTCTAACTCTCATATTCGTGTAATAATCGTCGCGGGCGAGAGAGTAAAGGGACATGAGCCTGGACAGTCGATTATTAGCCTCTATGAGAACGGTATTGATGATAACTTCACCATTGTAGGAAGTAACGGTACAATACCAACGCTACTGCCCCGATATTTTAGAAATACAGATCCTTTCATGTGGGTTTCGCGTTTTCAACAGCAGATTGTGAAAATGGTAGATTTGCGTTATGAAACAGATCTTAACAAAGTTTTAGAAGAGATCGTTAAACTTGGAGATCAAATATACGACCCTTTCCCCGATGACCCTCTCTTTCCTCCTGTGCAAAAGGTACATTATGATTTTGAAAAGCTGGTTGGTTTAAAATACGATATCGCTGAGATTGATGTAACGAAAACGAAAAGTATGCACGTAGGAAATCCACTGTTTTTTTCCAATACACAGCTAATGATCTACGATATAGGTGGCACAAAGATCGGAGGACAACGAGGAGAATATCCTTGTGTCCTAGCCGGAACGATCTTTTACAAGGGTGATAAGACAGTGGAAGATTCCGAAAGGGGATTATTTGACAAAAAACTAGCCGCCGATTACATTTATCAGCAGGAACTGAAATCACATGAATTTGAAATCCCATCAATGGTTCATATAGTTGGCGAGACACCAATGGCAATTGAAAGTTATTTGTTGTTTGTCATAGAGCGTACCGACTCCCCTATTATAGTGGATTCACCAGACGTTGCGACACGATTTGCAGCAGTCCAGTTATCAAAAGATATGGGATTCGATAACCGAATAATTTACAATTCTATCTTTGTCCAAGACGAATTGGAAATCAAGTCGCTTGCCGACATTGGAGGCGTTGAATACGCAATAATTTTACCATATGATCTCACTGTTGAAGAAAGGATTGTAAAAACAAATGAACTTTTGAATTTTGCAAAGGATGCTGTCAAGAAACCTATTTTGGATCCCGGAGTCCCAAAACTTGGCGAAGGAGGCTTTAATGCACTCCATGCGGCATGGGTGTTAAAGGATATATACGGATTCCCTGCAGCTATTGGAATTCACAATTTACATTCAAGATTGCCAAAAAAGGAAAATGGATTATCGGCTAAATCATTAGATTTTGGATTCAATTACGCATTTCCATCAAATTTTGGTATAGATATTAACATGTATGGTCCGATAAAAAAGGCAGATAAAATCTTTCCAATGATTGCGGGAATTGAAACTATGATAGCTGATGAATTGATCAAAACCTACGATATTTCACCTAGACCCCCACACCCCTATTATAAGCTTGGTCTGGAAGGATAAATCGTGTTTAAATGCGCTGAAAAGGTCGAGGATCTCTACGGTCCATATATTATTAGAGGAAGATCAATCGATTTAGTTTGGAGAACATACGTTTCAAAAATAGCAGAACAAGGATTATCTGTAATCACAGAAGATAAACAACAGAAAACTAGGGAGACCTTGTGTTGTATATCTCACTTGACAGACTGGAAAAGTGGGCGAATAGTTCCTAGAAATTATGTTGGACTATCTCCAGAAGTTATTCGAACACAATATATACCCCAGTATCTAAGTGGCGAAAAGGGGGAGCATACATACACCTACGGTTGGTGTGTGAGAAAACGATTTGGCTTCGACCAGACTAAGCTCGCAGTCGAGCAATTAAAAACTTCAAAAACAGCATTTGCACAACTTTGGAATCCTATAGAAGATCTGAATAGTGCAAATCCACCTTGTGTTGATGTTGCACTGTATTACAATGATTTTTCAACAAAAACGCTCCATATGGTTGCCTATATCCGAAGCAATGATATGGGACGAGCACATTCAGATGATGTTGCGGGTCTATACGAAACATTTCTCCGCTATGACGGCGCCTTCAATTTGTATGGTGCCCAGAAAGCTGCAGGTACATTAACAACAATTTCAGGTTCAGCACATATATATGATACCTCAATTCCTGAAATAGAAGAAAATTTAGCAGGTTCTGCTACTTTAGCGAACGAAAATCAGCCGTTTAATACTAAAACTTTACCAGGACCTATTTTATTTCAATCAAGAACCTATCAAAGTTTCCTTTCAGAATTAGAAGTCAAATTCAAAAAGTATTGCAGAGAAAATAACGGCGCATTTGATCTCTTTTTTACAGTAAGATTCGATAATTTAGATTCTTCTGATTTTGATTCAAGTCAAACATTGGAAAAACTAAACGAGCATATTAAAGACTCTTCGCTCGAAAACGCAATCCGAAATTATCAAGGAATAACAGATACAGGGAACGTATCAAGTATCAATCAAATTGAACTTATTAAAAAGAAACTTAGAATTGCACCGAGAAGTCGACGGATGGTTCTTGCGCCGAATAGTCCCTCTCAAAAAATCTATTCTTTGAATCCAATAATTGTTCAGTTTCTCTACCGACTTGAAAAATTGTATACAATTGCATTATTTTCCAATTACAGCCTGACAGATATTTCTAAGGCCTTAATTTTGGTTAGAGGCCTTCAAAATGAAGTTCTTAAAGGCACTGATATTGCTGCTGGTCCTATAGTT
>JAEOSO010000110.1 GCA_016840315.1 Candidatus Borrarchaeota archaeon
GCTATGCGGGATAGCGACCTCATGCACGGGCTTCCTAACGCTTACCCCTGGCACTATGCTGACTGGTCGCTTATGGGAGGATATACCTCCACCCCAGTCGGGGAATTGCGGGTGCGGATTACAGCACCATACCAAAAAGCAATATCACCAAAAAAGTATATAAAGCTAGCGGCTTTCATCCCCCACCTGTCGGAAGGGGACTTCCCGCCGCATAAGTTAAATAAATCTAGAAAAATCCATACATGAAAAGAAAAGCATATCAAGTAGTATGGATTGTATTTCTAGGGAGGCTAGTCTTTGCTTAACAGTATTTGGATCATCGATAAAGATACGGGTACCTGTGTATTTCTGAAAAGATACGGCTACGATATACCTGATGATCAGACACTGATTTCACGTTTCTTCTCCGCCCTTTGGAATTTTTTTAATGAGATAGAAGGCAAAGGCATTTCTACATTGACTACAACCGAACTGGACTTCGCTCTAGCTGAGTCAGATCGACTTCTATATATAGTTGCTACGTCACGTGATTCAGTTCATCAATTGAAAATGATCAGTTGGGTTAAAAGCCTAAAAGAAGTGTATTTAAAATCCTTCGAAGAGGACTCCAATTTTCAGAATACGCGCTTTACTGATGAATTAAACGAAAAACTGGATGAAAAAGTGACCAATTGGTTGGACGAATATGTAGACGAATCAGAAGTTTTCTCTGCGGGAGATCTGCGAATCGTTTCTCAACATGGAACTGAACTCAATCAACTGTTAACAATGCGTTTTAGTTATCGCGGCCTGGAAATACTTAAATCCTTAGATGGATTAAAAACTGTGAATGATATTCAAGAAGAGTATGGGCTTCCTCTTGAAGAAGTAAAGGAACTCTTTCGTATTGGTATCCAACATGGTCTCATTGAACAATCACAAAGGGCAACCGATCGACGTATACCTTATCGAACAACAAGCACAACAGAAGCATTCAGTTACGGCACCCGTGTAAGAAACAAAGTTTGGAACAGATTTGGTAATCGAGGAATTGATGTTCTTGGAACGATTGATGGTATTCGTCAAGTGAGAGATATTTCTACTTTTCTTGGAATTGGGATTGACATTGTTAAAGAAATACTTGAATATGTACAAAAAGAAGGTTTAATCGAGTGGTAGATAGCTAAAATCACCAAAGATGTTTTTCGTAACAAATTATAATTCTAAAGCTTCTACATCATCAACAATATGCGCTGTTAAATCATTGAACGTGTCCCCTACATTTGTTCCATCTTTTGCAGATGTTTCGAAGAAGGGTATGCCTTTTTCTTTTGCGAAACTTTGTCCTTCATCCAATCCAACCACTCTGAGTTCCTCAATGTCCTTCTTCGTAGCAATTAGAACTGCTGGAATATTTCCACAATGTTTTTCAATATCGGCAAACCATTTTGGTAAATTCAAAAAACTCTTCCTGTTGGTTATATCATAACAACAAAGTGCGCCAAGAGCTCCTCGGTAATATAATGGACGAACGTAAGAAAACCGCTCTTGACCACCTGTATCCCAAATCTGCAACTTTACCGTTGATATTTTACTCTTACCTTTTCGTTGTATTTTGAGGATCTTTATTGAGAAGTCTACACCAATCGTCATTTTGTAACTTTCCCGAAACTGTCCCGTGGTAAATTTACGTGTAAGCGCTGTTTTACCAACAGCTCCATCACCGACAACAATTACTTTGAAGAGATAATCAAAAGTCATAGGTCTCAAAACCTTGAATACGTTATTTTTTTACCCCATCCTTGATTATATGGCGTTTTAAGAGGCGTTTTACTAGATCTCTAAGTGTTGTTATACTCTTACTTAAACATATCTCAAGCCTAGTAAAAAAGATTTTTCTATACTTTGATTATGACTTATTCTTTTTATCAAATTCTCTCTTTATTGTCTCTACTGCATTTCAAATTTTTGATTCTCTTTGCGAGAGTCTCCTTTATATCTTTTTTTTGGTTGAGGAAAATCGCCTCAAGTAGTTTCGTATCCGAAAGTTAAATATATTAGGAAATCTCAAGTTTTGTTGTTTAACAAATTATCTACTTGAAGCTTTTGCTATATAAGCTGATAATTGAGGTAGACCAATGTCTGATGACGAGCCACGAGTGGATTTAATGCAAATATTAAATGAGATCGAGTCATCTACAGATCTTGAAGCATGTGCAATCGTGACAAAAGAAGGATTACGAATAGCTCATGCGACAGGCACTAACACTGATGCCGATATATTTTCGGCACTCACTGCAGTTATTCTCAGCATGGGTTATAAGGCGATAAATGAACTTGGACATGGTGATTTTAAGGAAGTAATCATAAGAGGTACCGAGGGCTATACAATTGTAACCAGCATTGATGACGAACATGTACTAGTAGGTGCGGGTCGCAATCCAATACGAATTGGTTATTCTGCGCTTGTTCTAAGAAAATATGCGCTGAACATGGCGCCATTGCTTCAAAAGTGAGTCTAATTATTAAATCCCTAAGTATTAGCAAAAACCGCAATTTTTAGATCCATTTTCTCATCTAACTTCTTTCAATTTCATTCCTTTTAACTAACTTTTGATTAATTCCTGATATTTTTCCCGCATGGGTTGCGAGGACTCGCAGGACGCTCCAGCCGTAAGGGTGGAGTAGTTCACTCACGAAAATTTAATTCAAAATAAAGATAGTTATGCCTTCTGTTTCGGTAATCAACTCGAAATGCTCAAAATCTTTGAAATTTTCTATTAATACTTGATTTTCTTGGAGTAACTCTAGATTACCTTTATTAATTATTACAAATTGGGCTGTATACTTGTTCATTATAGCAAGAATCTCGTTTTCTTCTGTATTTAACTGAAGCGCTTTTTTAACATCATTCTCTCGTTCCATTTGTTTTGTATCTTCCCAGTTTAGCAAATGTCCTCTGTCTACAGCGATAGGATAAACATCACACCAGTATGGAAGGATATTTGCAGTTGTAAGATCTGTTAATACTATACTATAATTCGGAATTGTTTCTCTTATCGTTTCCAAATCCTGAGCCGATATTTGAAACGCGTCTATTTCAGTGATATCTCCGGTAAACGGCTTGTAAATTAAAAGCCCACCAAAAACAGATATTGGGACAATTACAATCGCACTCAACACGAGAACAGTTATTGTGTTTTTTGGAAGTTTAATACGTTCCCCTAATGAAATATTTGCGATTTCTTTAATACCATAAATTCCTACTGTAGCCAAATTGAAATCAAGAAGAAGTTTTACAAATCTATATTTGTATATAACGAGTCCGCGAACTACTTGAATATAATCTTGAAGTAAAATACCTACAAAGATGGTTATTATTATTCCAATAGATGCAAATATTATAAGCTGTATTTCTTGTTTTTCGAATATACCTTTGTTCCAAATGACTAACCATCCCAGTCCAATAACTATCAGATAGAAAATGATACTTATCGATTTGTAAAAGAAGAATCCGGAGAAATATTCTAAAGCAAAAATTCCTTCATTAAGAAATAGACCGTCGTAGATGGCTCCAAAACTGGTTTTTGTAAATTCGCCCATGGGGTACCAACTTATCAACCCTGCTACAAATATAGCCGCCAAACTAATGCAAAAAAGCACTTCAACAATCTTAATTGACCGTTTAAGAATTGAAATAAAGAAGATATAACTTATTACCCCTATTAAAAAAAAGGTTGGCATTTGTACATGAATCAGCATACCAATACATGCCAAAGGTATCGTGGCGAAAAGAGATTTTGCTTCACCATTCTTTATATAGGTTATAAAAAAAGCAAGAGCAAATAGTGTTAGAAAGTTTGAGCCGTTGAAGTGTATTGCTGGATAAAATACACACGAATAAAGTGCAAAGAGTAATGCCGAATAAATGCCAGTTTTTTCATCAAAGATTTCTTTTGAGATCCTATAAAAAGCAATTGTTGTCAAAACTGCGCCAATAGGCCCAAAGGCTGATGCAAGAAAGTAAATCTGTAGGGGATGTTTAAGATTAAGCAGTCGACAGATAGTTCCTATAATCACTTGTGTAAGTGAAGTTGGTTTTGTCCAATATTCAGTGCCATAGTGTACATCTTTTGCAGGATAATTTCCCACGGCAATTTCTTTAATTTTAGTGTAGTAATCCCACTCAAATTCAGGGTGCATATTCGCCCCAGTGGCATACATGGAAATAGTAGTGATTAAAATTACAAGGATAATGATTGCTAATAATTGAATCTTTTCTTTTTGTAGAGAAAAAAACCAAAGGATACATATCATGCCGATTATCAAACCAAATATGGCAAAATACGCTGTCGTTCTTGAAATAATGAACAAAATCGAGACTGCAAATTGCCAGATTATAGCAAAGAAAATGCATCCAATTAATAGGAACGAACGCCGGTCCGTCAATTTCTCTCAAGTTCTCCTTGATATATCTTCTTCGAATAATTGTAGAACTATCTTTTACTAGAATTCTTAAGATTTCCAACAAAATTTATATTCTTCTCAGTATTAAACGCCCTTTATAAAAAACATGGACTCTTGTCTATGTAGAGTTGGACGCGACAATGGAATCATTATCCATCGAGCAATTGAAAATTAGAATTAAGGAGCACAAGGAACTTATATTCATTCTAGTCCTTTCAGTCATTATTCGACTCTTATTCTTAGATCGTCCAGAATTGCAGTCCAGGGA
>JAEOSO010000033.1 GCA_016840315.1 Candidatus Borrarchaeota archaeon
AAAACCAGTTTTTAGAGCGGCACCTTTGCCTTTATTCACTTTATGCGTA
Organism: Candidatus Borrarchaeota archaeon; assembly: GCA_016840315.1. Taxonomy (GTDB): domain Archaea; phylum Asgardarchaeota; class Sifarchaeia; order Borrarchaeales; family Borrarchaeaceae; genus Borrarchaeum. The sequence goes on from JAEOSO010000033.1 coordinate 50, forward strand.
ATTAATCGTACATCACTCATTTTTTTAACGATTTCTGAAGTTTGATCTGAAGATCCATCATCGACAACAAGAATTTCGTAATCATGGCTTAGATCGAGGGCTTTTACTCTTCGAATTACCTCTTTGATCGAATGTGCTTCGTCATAAGCAGGAATCAGAATTGTAATTTTCACATCTTTGTCCTCTGCATAGTTCAATAATTGAAGACGTAATACCATTGCATGTGTTTAAAATATTTCTCATAAGATGTAGGATTTCACATCGTCCAAGAGAGCGATATCAACGGTGCTTTTTTACTTTGTAGGGATATCTAATATGACGTTTGCATTTATGGCAGGTTAAAACTACGTGTGGTTCTCGTTTTTTACGTAATCTTACATGACAGGTCACACCGGGGACTAATAATGATCGACAATGCTTGCAAATCTGCCAACGATGCGATCGTGGAATTCTAACCTTGTGACGCATGCCAATCCGTAAGGCAAGTTGCACATATCTTTGTGCCAACGAATTGTTTAAACTATATACGGTCTTAGCCAGCGTAAGAAGGTGCTCGATCCGTTCGCGTGCAATTTTCTTTAAGAAGCGATTATTAGTTCTTCTACGACGTTTCATGACGAGTTCACGAAAATTATAGGTGAAGATTGATATACCACACGTCCTATAAAGTTTATTCCTTACAATGATTCGCGTGAATGGATAACAAACATCAGTAAAGACCAAAAAGGTTTGATATTGAGGAGAAAAAATGAAAGAACCCGCTTTGTTTTTTATTTTAGCGGAATCTGCGTTAGAACCAATCCCTACCGAACTTAGAAACCATCCTAAATTTCGAAGATATGCAAAGAACCAAAATAAGTCCCCAGAGGCAATAATTTTCGACAAATCTATCCATTCATTTCTGATAAAAAATCCAGAAGTCTATGAAAAAAGAGGCCGACCTGACCTTGTGCATATCTCACTTCTTTCAATTTTAGGAACACCTCTATGCAAAGCAGGACGTCTGAAAATCTTTTTACATACTGTAAATAATCGTGTTATCCAAGTAGATCCCAGTGTACGACTTCCACGTAACTATATCCGATTTATAGGCCTAATAAGTCAATTATTTGAGATGGGGCAAGTGCCACCAAAAGGACCAGGCTTACTTTCTTTAAAGAAAATGACTATGCAAGAACTTATTGATGAAATTACGCCTAAATATACGATTTTATTCTCTGAGACGGGTAAAGAAGTTGAATTGATGAATTTCATGAGTAGAATTGTTGATCATGTCCCGCTTGCGGTTATAGTGGGTGGATTTCCGCATGGAAAATTCAGTAAAGAAACGTCTCATTGTGCAAATGAAATAGTGGCTATAAGTAATGTATCATTTGATGCTCATATTGTCGTATCTAGAGTGATCTATGCTTATGAAATTGCATTGAAAACGAAATAGCTTAGATTTTTAGATATAATATGTGTTAAGAGTTAAAAATAAGTAAAATGTATTTAGGAGTTCCCGTTTCAAAAAATTGATTGTTAGAAGAATGCCAAATGAAGATAACGCATTACACATTTTTTTCATAACATTTTTAAGCAACTTTTTATCTAATAGGTATCTGAATTGAGCTAAGTTATACTTGCCAATTCCCTTAACAATAGACTAAAGGTTGCGGCTGTAGTCCAGCCTGGCTAAGACTTCGGCCTGCCACGTCGACGACCCGGGTTCAAAAAAATTGGAGCATATGGCCCATTTTGAGATTCCCGGCAGCCGCACCAATTTAGATCAGTATATATCTTGTAGTAAAATTGTATTTTATATCTACACAAATTTTATGCGCGGCCGTAGTCTAGCGCGGTTTAGGACTCTGCCGTATATTCAAGTGGAAATGCGGAGGACGCCTTCCAAGTCAGTAACCCGGGTTCAAAAAGTAGGAACAGTTCGTTCTTATTGGGAGTTCCCGGCGGCCGCACCATTTTCTTTTCGTGACTCATTATCTATTTGAAGTTGTGAAAGACAATAAAATGAGAAAAGATGAGTAAACAATGTTAGAAAAACTTGAAATTAAAACACATAAGCAGGTTGAACTAATTGACATCACAAGACAGATCAAAGCAATTGTGGGAAGAGCGGGAGTTAAGAATGGCGTATGCGTGGTTTTTGTTCCACATACAACAGCAGGCATAACTATTAACGAAAACGCAGATCCCAATGTAGTCAGAGATATCGTCGATTCAATAAATAAAATTGTTCCCTTTGACGGCGAATATAGGCATATCGAAGGTAATTCTCCAGGTCATATTAAATCTTCACTTTTTAGTGCAAGTCTCACAGTTATCATCGAAAAAAATGCTCTCTTGCTAGGAACATGGCAAGTCGTATATTTTTGTGAATTTGATGGACCTCGAACCAGAAAAGTATTTGTAAAGGTGATAGAAGGATAAGTGGTGCGGCTGGCAGGATTTGAACCTGCGACAATCGGATCTTCAGTCCGACGCTATAGGTGGTTTAAGGATTACATACCACTCCCTGTCTAAGCTACAGCCGCTTATTTAGTGTTGCCGCCAATTAAATCTTCAGTTCGACGCTATAGGTGGTTTAAAAATTCCAGAACCTTCATTGATTTTTCGGCTTAGACAGAAAAGTCTGCTCCCGTATATAAATTTTTGCACATCATACTCAGTCTCTAGATGAAGTTCGCGTATCGCAATGCAAAGCAGGTAGCTCTTTCAGCGGGATCTCTCTTCAAATTGTGCTGCGATAAAAAGAAGCACCACTGCTGGAACCAGTACCAGAAACAGAAGTTGGAATATCGGATGAACGAAAGAAAGACCAGGGAGTTTACGTATATAAAGAAGAAAGGCAAATAACATGTAAATCCCTAGATAAATAGTGACAGAGACAAAAGATCCACCTAACGTAGGATAAAGTATTTGGCTGTCGATTAAATTACTTCTGCGGGCAAACCCCTCTGTGAACAAAATTCCTGCGCCTGTAACTGCTAAACCGCCGCCAATAAGGCTGGAAACTAGTACCGAGACGCTTTGGATTGCTAATATCTGGCTGGCATGATACAAAGTAGGTAACTGTGCTATAAGAGAAAGCCCAAAAATTGTGAAAACTACGCCTACTAACCTATGATGTTTCCAACGATATATTCTACTTGTTTGTTTTGACATGGAGAAAACACCGATGTAAAAAAGTGGAAATGAAAATGGGAAGACTGTGTTTTATTCTAGTTTATCAGCGTATTTTTGCTGCTCTTCCTCGATCCATTTTGTAACAGCAGCTTGATCAGAGCCACTTATGAGATTGGCCATGTCAGCTTCTAAACTAGAAGGCTCAACAACAAGAAGCCATCCCTCGCCGTAAGGGTCATCATTGACTAATGAGGGGTTGTCTTTAAGAGCTGGATTCGCTTCAGCAATAGTTCCAGCGATCGGCGCTTTGAGCGGGCCGACCCATTTACCAGTTTCAAGAGTTCCAAAAGTTTTACCCACTTTCGTAGCCTTGCCTGCTGGACGAAGTCTCACAAAGAGAATTTTACCGGCAATTTTTTGCCCGAAATCATCCATACCAACTTTAACTTTATCTCCTTCTTGTTTCAGCCAAATATGATGGTCTTTATAATAATACAAGTCTTCAGGGAATTCAAGATCGCCAATTTTCATAATGATCACCGATTACATCCTTAAGTTTCATAGCATATAAAAATGCTTAGGTTTTGTGGACCTTAAAAATCTAGTGTATTGCGGTATATTCGCATCTATCCAACAACCCAAGGCGTTGACTTTCTGCAATCTTTACATAAAAAGAAGTTAGGTAGGTGGTGGGCGGGAAGAGATTTGAACTCTCGACTTGCGAACATCTACAGCGAGTGTAGGGATACTCCGCGACGTCAACGCGACGTCATAACCAACTAGACCACCCGCCCGTATATAATAGTAACGCGGAATGGGGGTTTTCGTAATGGTGGACCGGGAGGGAATTTCAGGGCTTGGAAGGCAGTCCAATCCCTTTTGAACCCTCGGATCGGCGGAGAATAGGGAATCTACTCTGCTCCTCCGCGATGCCAACGCGGCGCTCTTCCAAGCTGAGCTACCGGCCCATTATATTAAATTACAATGTATATTAGAGAAGGACAGAAAATGGGATTAGAGTTTAAACTACCCTGACTTTATTCATTTTTTTGTTAGCCCATGAATAGCGTCTAATTTTTTTCGATCGACCGAAGCCGCATGCAGCACACTGCTTTTTACGTATGTGATAACTACGTCGACCACATCTGCGACACATGATATGAACTTTCTTGTTTCTTTTACCAAAAGAAGGAGTTCCTTTACCCAATTTATTCACCTTTTCGATTAAGCAAGTCTAGGCGTTGTTCAGAGTAACTAACGAGGAGGCGGTGAAATAAGTATTACATTATCGCCTCGAACGATGACTTTTCCAAGAGCCTTTATACCATCAGTCCGAAATTCCTCAGCCTCATCTAATACTAGGTTCATATGTTGATCAAAGCTTCGTAGTTTCCCACGAATTTCACGTCCTCCCTTAAGTTTTATTAGGACGAGTGAATTTAAAGATCGTTGTAAGAGTTCTATTGGCTTTTCTGCAGCTGACATTGCATCCAACCTCTTCAGTAAAGTTCTTCAAATTTAACGGAGGGAAAAGAGGTATCAGACATTTAAAAAGTTTTGTTTTTTTACTTGGTTCGTTAATTCCATTACTTTAAAATCATGATATCTTTAAATTTATTTTCAAACAGTAAAAATAACTAGAAGTTAGTCAATGAAGTTTTACAGGAATCAAAAACGTGAAAGATTGGTAGATAGTTTGAAACTGAAACGTCACTTCATGAAATCTTCTGATATTAAAAAACTGAAAAGAGAGGTATTAATGAGATTTGGCGATAGCAACGGGGAGATGCTTTTTCCAAAAAAAAGTAGAGTTGAAAAGGTACAAATCTCAGATGATGAGACAGCATACTTTGTAAACGAACGTCTGCAACTGCTTATAATTAAAAAACAGTTTATTCCTTCGCTATTTGCAATTTACGAGGTGGAAATCACTCTACCGGCAGTTTATGTCGATCAGGGAGCTGTTCCTTTCGTCCTTAAGGGAGCAGATGTAATGGTTCCAGGAATTACCGAAAGTGATGAATTTGCCAAAGGGGATGTAGTCGTTGTTTTTTATGAAGAAACAAAGAGTAAACCTCTTGGAGTAGGAATAGCACTTATGAGCAGCGATGAAATTAAAAAAACAACTCATGGAAAGGCGATTAAGAGTTTACATCACTTAAAAGATAAATATTTTGGGTTAGCTGGAATTTAAATAACTCTGCAATTAATGGATTACGAACGCCGACATAATACTTTGTTTTGTGGGAGCGATAATAGCTAGAGGGATACTGGCATAATATTCTATTTTATGAAAGAAACTGACACAAACTCTGTTATAGAAGATTAATGTTAAAGAAAAGTAGTCTTACTTTACAAAGAAACAATATACGAGGTGAGACAAACGTCAATATTCAAAAACTTTTTTAGAGGAAAAGAAGTTGAGGAAATTCCGCTTGGAGAAGAAATAGGAGAATATTTGGACAAGCTCGCTGTTTTTGATGAAGAAGGAGAAAACATTGCAGAATTAATGGGAAACGCAGAGATTTACGTTAAGTCATTACACCCTACTTGTTTAGAAGATATCTCGCGGATAGAGCAGGAACTTAAAAGGGGACATATTCTGATAGTCCATCTTACAAAGCTTTATGAGCAACCACGTGATTGTATGAGAGCTATTGAACAAATACGTGGCATTTTAAGCTTTGTTGGAGGAGATATAGGGCACATAGTAGGAGGGGAAACTTTAATAGTTACTCCGTCGTTTATCCGTATCTGGAGAGGTGATTGAGTACCTTCTTACTTATTCTTATTCCGCTTAACTCCTCATCCTAAAAAGAGACAAAACTGTTTAATCTATTGCATAGATAAAAGAATCCAAAAGGAACTTGGATCACACAAGTGTGTCGAGTATTAAAAGAGACAAGTGAACTACTCCACCCTTACGGCTGGAGCTTCCTGCGAGTCCTCGCAACCCATGCGGGAAACTCTCGTTTTACGTTCGGCTGTGTGTCGCAGTTCATCCCCTTTTGAGGATGGCCCGTCCACCTGGCATTCTGTGATAGGAAACTTCAGTTCCAGCATCACACCATACGGATTCGTCAAATGCTATTGGACTATTACCTTCGCGGTTATTCGCGCTGGTTAGCAACTGTACGAATCCTGGCTCACAGGGGCGCCTCTTCTGTCATCCTACCGGGAGTCTTGTATCCCTGCCTTCCTCCCGATATGCATCGTAACTCTTCGTAACAAAAAACTATATAAAGCTAGCGGCTTTCATCCCCTCCAAGTCGGAAGAGGACTTCCCGCCGATAAAGTTAAACAAGGCGAATTGTTTCAAGATTAGTGGGAGATTGGGAGTCTGCTCTAAGAATCTTCTTAAGTGACTTTGCCAAGCCAATACACTTGGATTTTTCGCCGTGACATGTTATGACTCTCTCTGGCTTTGGTGTAACTTGTTTTGCAAAGTTTATTAACTGCCTTCTATCTGAATGCCCGGAAAAGCCTTCCACGGTTTCGATGTTAAGTTCAACATTGACGATATGTGATTTACCATTCCTTGCCGTCATAGGGATTTCTCTCCAGCCCTTTTGTATTCGCCTTCCTAAAGTTCCTTCGATTTGGTATGATACAAAGATAACTGTGTTTTTTGGATCAGTCGCTAGATGTCTGAAATAGTCGACCGAGGGACCGCCTGTGAGCATTCCAGACGTTGCTAATATAACACTTGGCTCACCCTCTATTATATCAGTGCGTGCGTTTGTACTTTCCACCTGGGTAAAGCAATCTGCTAGGAAGGGGTTCAGTCCATAATGGAAAATCTTATCGCGTAAATCATGGGCGAGATATTCCGGATGTGTTGTGTGGATGGCTGTGGCTTCAGAGATCATACCATCAATGAAGATAGGTACTTCTTCCATTATTTTATGTCTTATAGCCTCTTCCAATAAAACAATGATTTCTTGAGCTCTACCTACTGCCAAAACGGGTATTAAAACCTTTCCTTTTCTTTGTACGGTCTTGTTTATCGCATTTACTAACCGTCTTTCCGATTCACGCCGAGAAGGCATGTTATCATCGATATGCCCATAGGTACTTTCCAAAATAAGAGTTTCAAGCCGAGGAAAGTGTGAGGTAGCAGCTTCTAGTAACCTTGATTTAGAGAACTTAAAATCTCCAGTATAGGCAATATTGTATAAGCCATCCCCTACGTGAAGATGTACTATGGAACTTCCAAGTATATGCCCTGCATTATGTAGCGTTAATCGCACATCAGGGCTGATATCCGTCACCTCTCCATAATCGAGAGGAATTGTATTAAGAACGACATTTTTAACATCCTTTTGTTTGTACGGCGAAAGTTTACCCTCGCGTTCAGCAACATCTAGATAATCAAGTTGCAATAAGGTCATTAAATTACGAGTAGCTTTGGTACAATAAACGGCCCCGCGGTAACCGTATTTATATAGAAAAGGGACAAATCCACAATGATCTAAATGGGAATGAGTAATAATAACAGCATCTAATTCGTCAAGATCGAATTCGGGCATGTCTAGTCGAGGGAAAGAATTGCCTTGACTTGAAGTACCGACATTTATGCCACAGTCAATTAAGACATTGCTTTCTGCAGTTTGTACAAAGATGCAGGTTCTGCCGACTTCTCTAAACCCTCCCAAAGCAGTAAAACGTAACCAGCCATTATGCACCGGTAAAACAGATCTATGAATTCTTTGACCAATTTTTTTTAGAATTCCTCGCCGTTTATCACTCTCCTTTTGTAAGGCGTGTCTTAGTTGTAAGATAATTCGGGACTGGATGGGAGGAGTACGTATTACGCTAGGGCGCCAAAAGATTTTTCGAGTGATTTCCTTGAGTGTAACCCCATTTCTGCCAATTACAAGTCCTGGTTTTTTTGCTTCGATTATTACCTCTCCCACATTGTCATCAAAGTTGATGGAACTAATTTCTGCCTCTTCAGGGACTATCTTTTTTATTTCTTCTTCCGCTTGTTGTGGAGGCATTCGTAATGCAGGATCAGAACGAATAACCAGACGTTTTCGCAAGCGTTTGGCAAGTTCCTTTACGATTTCGCCATTACTCAACAATACTTTTGGATTTCGTGAATAAATGGCAATCTCTGGACCCTCAAATTCAATGTCTGTGACAGAGGCGTCTTTGGGAATACTCTCTAGAATCGTTTGTTTTATCTTGTTAAAGCTTTCGTTTAAAAACATAGAATCACCAGTGATAAACTGCGCTTTATTTATAGTATAATCTAACTTACCTAAATTTAGGTCACATAAACAATGGAAAGAGCGAAATGAAGAAAGAAAACATCCATATACATATACGGGTTCTATCGCTTCGATCCGTTCAAAATTTTCTGAATTTCTTCTTCACTTAATCTTGTAAAACCTTTTTCCGAAGTAATGACGGCGACTGCAATGCCATCACCTGATGCGGCATCGCGTTCCATCGCAGAGTGTACAGCTCTGACTGCCAAAGTTTTTCCTTCTTCAACAGTCATTCCTTCATTGTATTGATCTTCGAGAAGACCATAAACAAAGGGTGATCCTGAGCCTGTCGATACCGATTTATCTTCAATTAAGTTTCCAAGTAGATCCAAAATGAATAAATGAGGACCTGTAGAATCAATGCCTGCAATTAGACTTTGTACGTAGTATGGCATATGATATCTTGATTGAAAAAGAATATTAGCAATGAGACGGGCGGCGGCTCGTACTTTCATCGGAACGCCGCGTTGAAGTTTATAAAGTGATGCCTCAACTTGAGCATAATCCATTATCGTTTGCGCATCAGCTACACGTCCGGCAATAGTTGCACCAAGATGGTCGTCAATTTTGAAAAGTTTTTGAGCGTGCTTGTGCGAGATGAAATAGCCAGCTGTAGCCCTCATATCTGAAGCAAGCACAACGCTATCGCGTAGGACTAAACCAAGAGTCGTGGTCATCCAAACACCTTACCATTTAAAATATCATAACAGAGTTAAGTTAATGCGAATTAAGTAGTAAAAAGTGAGTTTTTGAGGAAAAAGAGTAAGCCTCGACTTTACTCTATCTTTGGTCTTTAAATAAATTTCGATTTTTACGTTGAAGGATTTAGACGAAGATCTGCTTTTTAAAGACTCGTATTTATGCATTTTGTACTAGATTCTGTTTAAAATGCAAAACTGTTAAAAGATTACGAAAAGTGAAGATTGCTACCAAAAAAATCCTTAAAAACAATTTTCATACGAAAAAAAAATTTTAATATACGCTAAGAGAATGATAAAAAACTGAGAGGATTTCCATGACAGAAGAAAAAGCAGATTACAAACTTGACTGTAGAGGATTATATTGCCCCGAACCAATTTTCCGTACACGTGAAGAAATTAATAAACTAGAATCTGGACAGGTTTTAGAGGTAATTGCGGACGATCCAGCCGCTTATGAGGATCTACAAAGATGGGCAAAAAATACTGGGAATGAGTTGATCGAGCTGCGTAAAGAGGGATTCGAGGTTATTGCTTTGATCAAGAAAAAATAATCTCTATATTTTTTAACTTATCATGGGGAATCAACTCTAATTTGCACGAGTACGTTAGTTTCAAGTTTTAGACATATTCTTCTCTAAATTTTTTTTAGATTTGAAGAATTATCTTTCAAAGCAAATCTATCTGTTTTAAATAAAAAAAAGTTATTTCAACTTTACTGATTGCTAAGCAAGAAAGCACCAACTCTTGAGAGTGGTGATGAATTGCGTGGTGTTTATATACCTTGTTGTGTATAGGGTTTTTAGTACCTATGGTGCGTAGGGAATTCACGCCTGTGGACATAAGACCTCCGTAACCCCAAATGGGGGATCGAGTCTGTGGTTGAAGCAGGAAGCCTCTTCGCTTGAGCGTGAGGTAGCTCACTTTTGGCATTCAGAGCAAAAGAATGTGCTTCTTCCGTTTTGTACAATACGGATTATTTCTGTTCCGCAGTCTTGACATGCTTCACCATGTTTACCATAGACTTTATGCCAGTGTTGTGCTGAGCCTTCTTGGCCTGTTGGAATTTGAAAGGTACTAAAGGTGCTGCCATTACAATCGACTGCTTTCCAGAGCGTTTTTGATATAGCTAAACCAAGTTCTTTTCTTTCCTTTTTGGTGAGAGTTTTTACAAGCCGGGTAGGATTTATTTTTGCCAAAGCTAGTGATTCTGCTTTATAGATGTTTCCCATTCCTGCTACTAATTTTTGATCCACAAGTACTGCGCCTATTTCCTTACTTGCATAATTTGGCTTATTGAATCTCAAAAGAAATTCATCCATCGGGAACGGTTTTGCCAAACCATCTATACCCATTTTCCTAATCGGATCGTACTTAAGAACAATTTTATAACTTTCAAAGATTTTGAATTGACCGAAGTTTCTTATATCATCAAAAATAGCATGAGGTTGCTTTTCAAAGTATATCAGAGCTTTAGCATGAGAAGTTAGGCTTTGATTATTTTTTTTCAGGAGAATCCACTTGCCTGACATTCCAAGATGATTTAAGATAACTTTTTCTCCATCGAAACGCCAAATTAAGAATTTGCCGCTTCTCTCAATATCAATTAATTGTTGCCCATCAAACCAATAAAAATCTTGTTGTTTTCCGGCGTATTTTGGATACTTTTGTGAAAGTTCTGTCAGTTGGATTTTCTTCACTGTTTTTCCGATTAATGGGTGCAGATATCGTCTAGTACATTCGACTTCAGGTCCTTCAGGCATTAGTTTTAGTCTCCTTAACTTGATTTTTACTTCATAAAGATTCCCTGAGGAGTAAAAAAGCAGATGTTCCCTGTGCTTATATTTGAAATGTATCAATTCTAAAATATTTAACCATAGCTAGCAAATGGATTTTGACTACTTATTACAAAATTGCTCAAAATAATACACAAATAAGATAAACTTAGTAGATTTAACTAAAGATAAACGTATTACTACGGTTACAATCATTATTGTCAACTCAAACTGGTTTAGGTGGAATTAAATGGAAACATACGATGCACAGCATCGATTTCAACTTCCTCGAGAAGTAGTTATAGGGAGAGGCGTGATTTCTCAAATTGGAAAAGTGTGCGTGCAACTGGGTTTTGGAAGGAGTCCATTGGTTCTTGCTGACGAAATCACGATCGAGATTGCGGGTAACAAAGTACTTTCTTCATTAGAGGAGCAGGGATTCCAACCGCAAAAATTGATCATCAAAGACTCGACAATGGCACAGGTAAAAGAAGTTGAGAAAAAAATTCGCGATTCGAATATAAATGTTGTTCTAGGAGTTGGAGGAGGGAAGGTCGTAGATGTTGCCAAGGTTTCGGCAGTCAAATCACATATTCCATTCATCAGCGTTCCCACAGCCGCATCACATGACGGAATATCATCCCCCAGGGCATCCATTAAAGAAAAGCATTCATTGCCACATTCAATTGCTGCAAAACCACCGACTGCTATTGTCGCGGATACGGAAATAATAGCAAAAGCGCCCTATCGATTGTTGGCAGCAGGATGCGGAGACATAATTTCTAACTCTACTGCCGTGATGGACTGGGAACTTGCACACAAAATTCGAAACGAATATTACGGAGAATACGCCGCGGCTCTTTCGAAAATGGCTGCAAAATTAATACTGAAGCGTGCCCATCTCATAAGAACAGGCATGCCGGGGAGTGTTCGGATCGTAATGGAAGCGTTAATTAGCAGCGGTGTAGCCATGTGTATCGCGGGAAGTAGCCGTCCTGCCAGCGGCGCAGAACACCTGTTTTCTCATGCCTTAGATAAGATTTGTAGAGAGGCTGATTGCGAATCCCCATTACACGGAGAACAGTGTGGCGTAGGATCCATTATGATGATGTACCTCCATGGTGGCGATTGGAGGAGCATAAAAGATGCGTTACACAAGATAGGTGCACCGACAACTGCTGAAGAATTAAGAATAGATAAGAAATACGTTATAGAAGCGCTAACCATTTGTCATCAAATTCGTGACAGGTATACTATTTTAGGCGAAAAGGGTTTAACAAAAGAGGCGGCCACTCGCTTAGCGTACGTTACAGAAGTAATCTCGTGAGATGAAATAGATGGAAGAGCCAGAGTCTGTGATAACATTCATCGCAAAAAACCTAGCAAAACCCGGCTATCGGTTTCAACACATGGGAGAATCAGAGAAGTGCAAAACTTGTAAGATGTTTCAGGTTTGCATTCAGCCGTTAGAAGTAGGACGTATTTATGAAGTAGTAGAGATATTAGAAAACGAGTTTGAATGCCCTGTTCACGAAGAGCAAATTAAGGTGGTTCGTGTAAAGGAGACAGAAAAAGAGGTTGGAATGCCAACAAATATGATTTTCTCCGGGGCGACCACATCATTCCAACCCCAGGAATGCCTCGATCTAATCTGTGAGTTCATGAAGTTTTGTGTTCCCGTTGGACTTAAAGAAGGAGATAAGGTACGTATCTCAAAAATAATAAGAAAAAATTTGAATTGTGGTGAAGGAAAAGAAATTTCAATTGCTTTGGTTGCTAGAATTCCTCAAGACCGTTCGTAGACTTCTAAAAACTCCACTAAAGCAATATTATCCAAGAATTTGTGGATATCGCCCGCGATACCACTCTTAGCAAATTGAAGGCCTTCCATTAAGAAGAGTTCTTTTGGTATTTTGATTATTACCTTGTCTTCTGGTAACTCTATTTCAAGTGTTTCAGGGAGAGTCGAAATTCTTCGTTTCATCAGTTCCATTATTTTTTCGGTTGTATCTTCTATTTTCTTTAGAACCGTTACCTCATAACTTAGAATTTTTCCAGCTAATGGATGATTTAAGTCGAGACGCACACGTCCGCCTGATACGCTTTGAATAGTTGCTAATGAGCCTTTATAACGGAATGTCATACCTACGTGGGGCTTGAGTTCTCTTTTTCTAAACTCACGTATCGGAATAGTCTTTACACGTGAAGAATCTCGTCCTCCAAAAGCCTTTTCAGGAGGGAGTTCAATGGTATTATCCTGCTCCCCAACCTTAAGAGTCAGTAACGCATCATCGAGTCCCTCCACGATCCAGCGTTCCCCAACTACAACTAATTCTGGACCATAGACTCCGTCTTCGCGGTGCATTTTCTCCTTTTTTGCAGCTTCTTCATTGGTCAAAGCAAATATTTTACCCGTATCTTTTATTCTTCCAATGTAGTCAATTAAAAGAAAATCGCCTTTATTTATTGGAATTTCTTCTGATTCGCTCATTTTTAACACCCTTATAGTTTATTCTCCTTTTCTGAGATACCATCCAAGATCTATAATGTTCTTTATACATATTTTAAATCGAATTAGTTGCATTTTCGCCAAATCGTGGAGAATTTTGCCAAGGCCTATTGGAAAGCCATTTTCATCAAGAAGAATGGTATAATCGCCTTCTTTTGCGTCGTCATAACATATTTTATCAACTTGCGAAAAGGATATATTTCTTCCATAGAGAATTGTTTGTGCTCCTTTTGCAGTTAATTTGATCAGATGCGAAGTAAATTTAACTATCTCAAAAACGGCTTCGAGACTCAATTTAAATTTTTTGTTTTTGTCTAACTCTCCTATCTGCATCCCTAAAGAGTAAGGCTGTTTTTTATTAGCCATCGCTTCTAAAATCGTAATCATTTTGTCAGATACTAAAAAGATTTCTTTCCACTTTCCTTCTCCGATGATGAGATGTTTATTCTGAATAAACTTCTCTGCGATTTTTTCGCCAAATAGCTTATCAATAGCATTTTGAATAAACTTGAGTTCTTCTTGAGTTGAAAGTCGAAACGTAATCATTTTTTCAGCTAACCTTTTGAAGTTTGCAAATAAAAAACCCTTCAGTTCCATCTTTATGTGGATAAAGTCTTCGCGCTTCTTTGATTGAAGGATGAAGCGTTTTACCGAATATTGCATCAGTAAAAGCAGGGGATCCTCTATTAAAATCCATCTTTTTAACCTGAATATCTTCATTCTTGAGTGCGTGATCTATTACAAACTCATTTTCCTCAGGAGCAATGGCGCAGGTTGAATAGACTAGACTGCCACCTGGTTTTAAGCATTGAATAGCAGCAGTCAGTAGTTCTTTTTGTAAGTCCGAGAGATACAATATATCTTTTAATTCACGGCTTGTCTTTCGTGTAGGATCACGAGGAATAAGTCCCTCACCAGTACATGGTGCATCCAATAATACTTTGTCGGCTTGTATACCAAGATCAGATATTTGACGACCATCCATGCGAATAATCAGTGAATTGTATACACCACATCGAGACAGGTTTGATCGAAGGCTTTTGATACGTTTCCGATTAATGTCAGTTGCGACAATTACTCCTTTGTTTTTCATAAATTGGGCTATCTGGGTAGTTTTTCCCCCTGGAGCGGCGGCTAAATCAATTATCATTTCGCCTGGTTTTGGATCAAGAATCTGAACTGGTATCATAGAGGCTTCGGATTGTAGAAAATAGAACCCTAGAAGATATTCATTAGTCGCTCCTAAAGGAAAAGGTGTTTTAAGGACTCTATAACCATATGAGATACCAGAAATTTTCTCAATAACAAATCGTTTTTTAGTAAACAAATTAACAAAATCTTCTTCATTAATCCGAAGAGTATTACAGCGCAAAGAAGGTATTAACTTAAGCTCATTCGCTTCAAGAAGTTTAACGGTTTCTCCTTTCCCAAACATTTCCAGATATCGCTTAATCATGTATGGTCTATATCCGTATTTTTCAGCGAGTTCTTCTACTAGGTCATCGTCGA
>JAEOSO010000111.1 GCA_016840315.1 Candidatus Borrarchaeota archaeon
GCTCGAATCAAATAAGAGAAATTGAAGGATTAGAGACGCTTATTAACCTTCAAAAACTAACTATCAGTCTTACTCCACAGGCGTAAATTCCCTACGCACCATAGGTACTCAATTACCCGCTTACCAACAAACTATATAAACCCAACGCAATTCATCACCACACTAAAGCGCTGGTGCGTTCTTGCTTAGTTATCGTAACATCCGCAAAAGGCTATGCAGCTCTTGCTCTTGAATTATTTAAAAAATAAAAAAAAAGAAGAGTATTTACAAGAGTTTCCTTCTATTAGCCTGAGGCGCTTGAAGTTCCTGCTGTTTTCTTTTCTGCCGCGTAGTATGTACAAGTTTGTACTCCTTCTGATATTAGTTGACGCCTACCTTTTACGAAGGTTACTATCGAACCAAAGAACTTCCCTATGAAGAAGAATATTGTACCGGTTCCTGTTGCGGCCCAAGGTCCTATGAAATGTTCAAGCATCAACTGAGTCTGTAATGCTGTCTGGTATGTCGCTACATCTGGTATCCCTGCTAGTACTTGACTTAAGGCAATTTCAGTGTTTGCCATCCTAACCAAAGCCAATACTGTCCCGATTGCAATAATGATAGCGCCGAGTAATATTCCGTAGAAGAGCCGCTTTGGTGCTAAAGACATAGGATCCATTGCCATTGCCATCGGAGGATCTGTTTTTTCGCCTTTTATTCCTGATGCGATCCGCATAAAAGATCCAGGAAGCATGAAGGCGGTAAATCTGAGATTTATTACTATTGTCAAAAGAGCAAGCCCAATTCCTATAAATATTAGCCCTAAGCCGTTGGCTTTACCTGGTCTTACCAATTGTCCTAAGGTTGCACGAAGGATGAAACTTTGCTCTGGCACTGGATTCCCAGCAAATTGTGCTGACAATACGTCTAATGCGACGACAACTCTCCAGATGTTAAGTCCGAAGAAAGCTATCATCCATAAAAGCCCTGCAATCGCGAAGAATGGAACCAACTTAGCGAGTCCTAATTGTGGCTCTATTGGCTCTACTTTGTGACCCGTAACATTGGTTACTGTTTCTCCCAGATTGGTTCTTTGTGCTCTTAACCACTTAATAATGGTCAATAACCAGAAAGCTATCGAACATAACATAGTAGCGATTCCAACGAACATCCACGTCTCCCATGCAAGACCAATTATTGTCTCTGTTACTAGTGCACTTTGATATGCTGCCGATGATGTATCACCAGCGAATTTCAGATTTTCAAGAGTCACTGCGTTTGCCACACGAATAAATGCTAAGGGGATTAACCCAGAAGTTACTATTATCGCACCTAAGACTGTTGTCCATACCAATGTCTTTGGTACTAATAGTCCAGGCATTTTCATTTCAATGTCTTTACCTTCCGCTAATGCCGTGAGTTTCTTTGGCATAACTGTTGCCTGCATTCGAAGATTTGTTATAATGGTTGCTAATCCGAATGCTATTCCACTTATCAGTAGCGCAACACCTAAACCTTCTAGGGGTTCTGCTAATTCTCCAAAGGTTTTATCGAGTATTGCAGTCTGTAGATAGGCTGCAGAGTTAGTTTGACCAGCAAATTGCAATTCTATTAGTTGCAAGCCCGTACCCATCCATCCGAACATAATAATAACGGCTACTGTCTCGACTAATATTCCCAGGACGAGAAAACGGATAAAATTCCTCCCATAGAAGGGAGGAGTGAATTCCGGCAATTTCATGCCAGCGTTTTTAAAATCTTCTCGTGCACTTTGACCCGTTGCCCTCAGATTCAGGACAATGGTGGCAATTGCAAAGCCTATGCCTAATTTAAGAAAACCTAGTCCATAAAGAGGAACAATCTCCAAGAATCTCAACGTCATGGCTTCTGTAGTTAAGGCAGTCCTATAAGATGCTGAAGTCGTATCTCCCGCAAAAATTAATTGAGATAGGATTGCCTGATTGGCTGTTCGGTATACACCGACAATGAGACCTATTAACACTAAAGCGAGCCCCAGTAAAAGAAAGAAATCGTATTTTTCGACCATTTTTTCCATTTTACTCATTTAACATTCCTTCTAATTGAATCTTCAACGTGTTTTCGGAAATTTAGTCTCCCAAAAGAGACTATGATCAACTATCTTTACTAGATTTTATATATTTTAGAAAAAAGCCTATTTATAGATGGTTTTATCGGCAAATTCTTTCTCTATGCTATTTTCAGATACATTATGATCAAAATTAAGAATTTAATCTAAATTTCAAGAGCGAATTTCAACAATAAAGTAAAAAAAGATGTTAAGACAGAAGGAAGGCTATTTTGATACAAAATTATTTATTTTTTGCTTATAGCCAACCTTCTTTCTAAATTTGTTATTACATTGATTTTGCTTTCTCAATCATTGCTTTGAAGTCGGGTTTTGGTTTGCCTAATTCTTCAAATACCTTTGCGAGACCACCTACAAACATTTGGCGCTTTTCATCTGCCCATCCCAAAACACCTTTCATCGTTCCCATGAAAATCGACTTGTTAGCATCTTCGGGAATGAGTTCGCCGGCCTTCACTCTACCAACCATTATAGCCTTTCTTATTTCCGGTGCTAATTCCGAAAGAACATTTACTAGCGTCGCAAGAAATGTGTTAAGCTTATCTTTAGCGAGTTTCGAAAGTGCTAATAAAATCTCCTTTAACGATTGGACTCGTTGATCAAGGGGCTGCCCACCAATCATTTTTAGTCTCTCAGTAAGCATCATTTTACGCTGTTCTTCAGGCGCGTCCGCCAACATCTTCACCATATCGTCAGCCATAACATACACCTCCTAAGTGCAAATCTAGTTTCTTGAAACCGAAATATCATGCAGTTACTACTCGGGAGCATAGTTTCTTGAAACTATCATTATTAATTATTACTAAAATCAAGTTTAAATTTTTCCATATTTAAATTCAAGTTTATCGGCAAATCCCTTCAAAATGTCATTTTCAGTTACATTTCAATCAATAATAATGGATTTGATTCATTTTTCTTCCAAGAAATTTACCATACAGTAGTTTAGGATAAAGAAGACATGATTTTCCTTTGAAATATAGGAGAGATTTCCCTAAAATCTTTAATATGTAATAATTTAGTTCTCGCCAAAAAGAGTTTTATTCTACCCAAAACATGAAAATCTCCAGAAAATTGACAAAATACTTAAAATAGATTTAATAGAAAAAGTAGACGAAACTCAGAACTATTAGGAATCCCGATAGAAGGAAGGCACTACTTTTTGATCGGTTTATACATCGCTCATAGCCGACCTTCTAAATGGCTTCCTATCATTTCACCGATTTTGTTTTTTAGTTCATAGCTTTAATTTTCTCCACCATTGACTTATAATCAGGCGCTGGTAGTCCAGCCTCTTTGTAAATTGGCGCCATTTTCGACATAACCATATCTAGTTTCTCCTTCGGCCATTTCGTCATATATTCTGCGATGGCCATCATATCCGCTTCGTGAACTTCTTTTGGAATTTGTGAACTTATCTTTGCTCTGGCTACTACTATCTTCTTCCTTAGATCGTCGGATGCCTCAAGTACCGCATCTGTCCGAGTCCTTATGAACGCTTTCATCTTATCTTTTGGAAGTTTAGAGATTGCCATTACTATTCCCTTTACTGATTCAAGTCTCTGATCTTCTGGTTGCGTTGCGATCATCTTCATTCTTTCCATTAACATAGTTTTACGCTGTTCTTCAGGCGCATCAGCCAACATTTTAATCATATCTTCCATATTATCACCCCATATTAAAATTTTAAACTCTATATTTTTCTCTATAGATTTTCGGTGTAAATCTTTTAAATGAGGCTTACTTTTGCGGCAATAAAACTCTAACATACATTATCCGAAAATGTTGTTGTTATGCAGTTCATCATGTTAAAGAAGGTGAGATATGCCACTGGTATATAAAGGCCCGCTTAGGCGCTCTTGAGAAAATTAGTGGATTTGTCATTTGGCGCCATTTATGCGTTCCTTTGAGAAACTAATCTTGCTGAGATCAATGATGCTTAAATTTTAGTTAAAAGCGAAAATTATCAGGCATATAGAGTTATCTTTTGGAGCAGTATTGATCAAAATTAAAGAGTAGAAAAAAGAGTAAATTTAGTTTATTGTTCGATATATGTTCTGTCTCATGTCTCTCAAATTTGGTAAACGCTGAATTAAATGTGCATCTAACAGGATTTTTAAAGCGTAACGAACTGTTCTGGGAGCAAGTTTACATCCATTCTGAATGTCTTTTGCTGTAATTGGGCCTCTATCTTTGATTAAATCGTAGACAGTTTTTGCGCTTGGTGGTATATTTTTGTATACCGCTATTTCAGTTTTCACAACAGCATCAGCAATCATTTTCCTTCAACCCCGCCTAATTGATTTTTAAATATACTTTAATTATTTAGTTGTTCGGTATTTTCCGAACAATATTATTCGGTGATGACCGAATATATATACTTTGCTATTACGCGCGCGCTAATCGATGTGAAGTTATGGTTATTTATAAAGAAATTATCAACTCTAAGTCGAAAGGCGCCAAATCTAAAGGATCTTTCTTATTTTTACCTTGAATCGTTGAAGTGCAATGAGTTTATTGATCCCCGTAAATATTGCAATAATACGCACCATGACAATGTCATCATCCACGAGAGTTGCTGCCGTTGTT
>JAEOSO010000112.1 GCA_016840315.1 Candidatus Borrarchaeota archaeon
AACAAAATAGCCAATAATAAAAACTAGAAAGATACTCGTACCCAAACCAAATAGACCCGCCACTCCCATAATAACCAAAAGAATTACGAAATATAATAAAGAAGTGCCAAGCCTTCGTTTTAATCCGTCGGTTTTTATGCCGATAATTCGCTTGGTCGTTAAATAGATGCCATATGGCCTGTTACGCCCCCTTCGTGCGTAAACAGTCGTGAACCCATCGATAACTTCCTCTATCTGCGCTTCAATTGGATTTTCTATCGATTGAACGGGTTCTTCAGACATCTTTTTCCGTCCTAATTTCCATCCAATTCATTATTATTTCTTCGCAAGAAGACCCCCCAACAAGTTGGGGGGATAAATGAAGTGCGTGTGTTACTTTTTTCACTTTCACCGTAGTGTCCCCCAGCTTTAAATAGGTTTTTGCGGATAGTAAATTTAGTGAACTGAATATCAGGGGAACACAGGGATAAGTGTGATGAAACGGACTTACCAATTTCGCGTGTATCCAACCACACAACAACAGACGACGTTAACTCAATGGCTTACTACCTGTCGTTGTTTGTATAATACCTCTCTGGCAGCGCGAAAAGACGCCTGGCACACTCACCAACAATCAGTTAACTATTATGAGCAAGCCAACCACTTGAAAGCTGCAAAGAAGACAAATCTATTTTTAACAGCGGTTCATTCTCAGGTACTTCAAGACGTGCTGAGAAGACTGGATAAGACCTTCAACAACTTCTTTAGGCGTATTAAGAAGGGGGAAAACGCAGGTTACCCACGCTTTAAAGGGAAATACCGGTATGACTCCTTTACCTACCCGCAAAGTGGGTTCGCCCTCGAAAAGAACAAGAAGAAACTTCGGCTCTCGAAAATTGGAAGTATCACTATTAAACTCCACCGCCCGATACCTGCTGAAGGAGTTATCAAGACCTGTACTATTAAACGCCATGTAGACCACTGGTATGCCTGTTTTGCAGTAGAACTTCCTGATCCCGCTCCTGGCTCTCAGCAGAGAGAGCTAAAGAACGCGATAGGGGTGGATGTTGGGCTGAAGAGTTTACTGACGTTACATACCGGGGAGACAATAGACAACCCACGCTGGTTGAGAAACTCGGAGAAGAAAGTAGCCAAAGAGCAGCGAAGGAAAGATAGGAAGCAGAAAGGGTCAAATAACCGTCACCAGCAGAACAAAAAGGTAGCACAGCTACACCGGAAAATCCGCAACCAACGAAAGGACTTTCATCATAAGATTAGTAGGAAACTGGTCGATAGCTATGACCTTATTGTGTATGAAAACTTAAAGATTACCAATCTAGTGAAGAATCCTCATTTAGCCAAGTCGATTAGTGATGCCGGCTGGGGGCAACTCATGTGTTTTACAGAGTACAAAGCGGAGGAAGCTGGTACTGTAGTAGAGTATGTGAGTGCCTATAATACCACACAACTGTGTAGTAGGTGTGGGAAGCTTGTTCCGAAAACATTGGCAACACGTATCCACAGCTGTCCTTACTGTGGACTTGATGTAACAAGAGATCATAATTCTGCCATCACGATTTTACACCGATCACGCTACTATGTAGCATCACGCTCAGCAGCAGGGCAGGGACTGCCCGTTGAGCCTGTTTGACATGTCCCGTTGGGGAATGAATGATTCAGGAAGCCAGCCTACTTGTAGGGTGGTAGTTCACTTCTAGCGTATAATCTCCAAATGGTTAAATGGATCCATTTCCTTTAGAATAGGCTTCTTGCCTCAAATGGCAAAATATTTTAACCATCAGAGAACTCTTTGTGGCGATATTTCTTTCCGGTCTTAGCCCTCTGTTTATCGAAAGTAATATTTTAGGGTGGTAGTTCACGAATTTATCATTTCTTCGCAAGAAGATCCCCCAACTTGTTGGGGGGATAAATGAATTGCATGGTTTACTTTTTTCTTTCACCGTAGTGTCCCCCAGCTTTAAATAGCTTTTTGCAGTAGTAAATCTAGAGAACTGAATATCAGTGGGTATAGGATGTTTGTTTTTAATAATCTGCTGCAAAATTTGTTTAAATATGGCAGAAGAATTGATATATCGGTCAATTCAACCCTTAAAAAAATAGTGAACTACCCTAGGTGATTTTTCCATTCTTTCAGGATAATTTTTACCTTTTCTTTTTTATAGACAGTATCACATTCTCTTAAACCATCTGTAAGTGGTTCTTGTTGTTCGAAAATAAAATCTATCTTATTTCTATTCTTTAAATACCTACGCACAGCTGAACAGGAATATGAATACTTTTTAACTATTTGTAATTGATCATCTGATAATTTCAACGTCTTCAGGAGTACCTTGCGTTCTTTACCTGTGCTTAGTAGAGTTACAACAACAATATCTCCTCTTGTAATCAGGTATTCGGATTCATCGATTACTTCTGTTTTAATCTTTACAGAATCCAAATTTCCGATTCGGTGTTTTAAGGCTGCAAACAGAAAGTCTTCAGAAACACTATCACTTCGGTTGCTTATCAAAACTCTCATCAGGCAATTTCTTGGATCTAGTATGCATTGTTGTTTTGCCAATTTTTCTTGTTTTAATCGAACCGCTTTTTTCTTTCCTAACGGAGTGAGAGCATATTTTGGAATGCGAAATGTATCTTGCCATGAACGCTTAAAATCTCTTCTTTCAGCGAATCCTTGTTCAACAAATCTTCGAATGAGCTTGAGTACTCTCTTAGTGCCTATCCCAAGTTGTGATGCATACCAATGCAATAACTTTCCGGGAGGGTTTATAACAAAACATAGATCCCATAACTGAATAAGAACACCCTTGTTTTCTAGTATTGAAATCAAAAGTTCATTTTCTAATTCTGTTTCCTCTTTTAAGATCTTAGTCATCTCCGCCATAATCGTCAATTGTTTTTCGAATGCATTCTTGGATATTAACTAGATTGTGACTTAAAAATCAATTGTCTGCACAGATAAAAAATTATATTCAAAGCCAGATAACTAAAAAGAAAAGAGGCGATTTAATTGAGTTTTAGTCAAAGTGTTATGTTTATGATCATTGCTATATTACCAGTTATTGGATCAGTTATTGTATTTTTGAAAGTGAGCTACCTCGTGCTAAAGCCTCGAGGCTTCCTGCTTCTACGACAGACTCGATCCCCTTGCGGGTTACGGAGGTCTTATCTCCACAGGCTTAACATCCCTACGCCCCGTAGGTACTGCGAACGATCGTGATGCAATCGGAGTATGCACCTTGTCTGCAAGTGTGCATGTTATCCCTCCAATTGTTGTTGATACCTTCGTCATACCACATATATAACTATTAGGGAGACCCCTCGATGCACGTGATGAAAGTGAACACTCACTCACGCAATTCATCACCACGCTGAAGCTGTGGTGCTTTCTTGCTTAGCTACTCGTAAAAGAGACTGTTACTTCTTCAAATTCTTGACAAAAGGGTGTTTCAATTATTTTTTCAACCGTAGGATCATTTAATTTTCAGTAGGCATATTTTACCACAATTGCTGTAATAAAATCAGAGGCATCTTCTGCTACATCTGCTACGTTCATGATATCTAATATAATTTCTTTAACAAGCAAAGTGGCGCCCATATCACTGTTCTTTTGTTTGAATAATAGTTCTACTAACTCGTAACCTTTGTTACGAACATCTCTTCGCATTTTCTCAACATTTTCTGCTTCTTGGAATGCGCTTTTAAAGTCGTCTGCTAATAATTCCATTGATTTTGCTAGATGTTCTGAGAGTTCTGTTACTTTATGAGACAATTGCCATATTTCTTTTTTCAGATTTTGATCGATATCCCACAGCCAGGGCAAATACGCTTTCAGAGCCCGTATAGTCTTTTCTGCAGCGTCAGCGACATTATCATTCATTTCAATTATTTTTAAGCGATCCTCACCTGTTAATGGAAGGAAAGCTCCCTTAAACAACAGTTCTATGAGTTGCTCTTTTAACCGATCTGCTTCTGCTTCCTTTTCAATAAGTCTTGCACAAGGTGTAGTGCAGTCCCCCTTTTCGTACAAAGCTTTGAAAACTTCTTCTAAATTAACAATACACTCTTTAACTTTGTTTCTGTGTTCTTTAAATAACTCTAATGCTTTGGTCTTACTATCTCGATCAGATAATGAGCCTTTCAAAGACATTTTTCTTTTCCATCCTTGCAAAACACTTGATTTATATATTATTGAGCAACTTTCAAAAATGGGTCTAGATATGGTTGATCTACCTATATTTCTGCTACTCGTTTTAAGTATTTGTGGTGCATCTATTATTAGCTTCGGCATTGGTAGCAATGATGAAACTTTTGCACCAGCAGTAGGTTCAGGATATTTGAAGTTGAAATTCGCTTTGGTTTTGGCATGTGCATTAAACATCGCCGGGATTTTATTATTGGGAGACAGAGTGGCAGAAACCTTAGGAAAAGGTATTATTGCAAAGCCTTTAATAATGATTGAGATTATTTCTATCGTCTTCGCTGTAGGAGCATGGTTAACAATAGCGAGTTATTTTAAATCCCCTATTTCTACAACACAAGCTATGATAGG
>JAEOSO010000001.1 GCA_016840315.1 Candidatus Borrarchaeota archaeon
AGTTGTGACTGTGATAACGTGATAGAGAGGGACAAAAATAGTGCGATCATCCTAATGAAACGTTACCTATCACAGAATGCCAAGTGGACGGGCTATCGGGTATTTCTCGATAATCTGCGACACACAGCCGAATGTAAAACGAAAGTTTCTCCCGTAGGGAGTTAGGAGGACTCGCAGGAAGTCCCATCCGTCAGAGTGGGGTAGTTCACGGTGTTTCTTCCATTACACTAATAAATTGACTTAAATTTCTATTCGTATTAAATTGAAAACTGTTGATTGAAGAAAATTAAAATCATAGTTTAAAATATAGAGCAGTGTTCTTATCTTACATTTAATCTTAAATTCAAATAAACTCAAATCTAGGCCAGTCTGCATGCAAATCATGCGAAAAAGGAGGCACAATTAATGAAAGAACAAAGTTATTTTGCTCACTACTCACAAGAGGTTAGAAATATCCTCAAAGAGAAAGAAATAGAGCCTGGTGACCGTATTCGCATTAAATCTGAGGATATCGACTATGAGGGATATATATTACCACGTATTGATATTGGAGATCCCTGGGCCATCGTATTGAAGCAAGATGACGGGTATAATGTAAGTGTTGCTTATCAGTCAGGAGTTAAAATTGAGCGAATTGGCGAAGGAATTAGTCTAGAAAGTTTTCCAAAGACCTATCCAGAACAACGGCCAGATCTCCCAGAGATTTCTTTGCTTGCAACAGGTGGGACAATAGCTAGCCGGATAGACTATTTAACAGGAGGCGTAGTGATGGCATTCACACCTTCAGAACTTTTCGTTGCAATCCCTGAACTCTCAGAGATCGTCCGGTTTAAGGAGTGTAACCTCCTTTTTAATCTTGCAAGTGAGGATTTGTGGATTAATGAATGGCGCAGAATGGCTGAGGATGCTGCAAAAGAATTGAACTCAGGTGCATCAGGCGTTGTTATTACTCATGGCACAGATTGTATGGGATATTCTGCGGCCATATTGAGTTTCATGTTACATCAAGGTCTCTCAAAACCTGTTGTGCTTACGGGAGCACAACGTTCATCGGATCGAGGCAGTTTCGATGGTGCAATTAATCTACTTTGCGCCTCATGGCTGGCTGGTCACGCAGATCTAGCAGGAGTAGTTGTATGCATGCATGGAGAGCCAGATGATACATATTGCCTTATTAATAGAGGGACAAAGGTACGAAAGATGCATACAAGTCGACGTGATACATTTCGTCCTATTAACGAAGTGCCAATCGGAAAAGTATGGCCAAATGGAAAAATAAAATTGACAGAAAAGCCTCAAGTACCTTCTAAGAGGCGAGGTGAGACAGATGTAGTGCCAGATACTGCATTTGAGGAGAAAATCGCCCTGATTAAAGCATATCCCGGTTCAAATCCTGAGATTATTGATTTTCTGACGGATAAGGGCTATAAGGGTATCATAATTGAAGGTACAGGACTTGGACATACACCTACTTCTCCACCCCTCTCTGAAGAACATCGATCATGGTTGCCTCATGTGAAACGCGCCTTAGAGATGGAAATTTTTATTGGGATGACGTCACAATGCATTTATGGTCGGGTAAATCCTTATGTATACCGCAATCTTCGTCTAATGAGCAACGCGGGAGTGGTATACCTTGAAGACATGCTCCCAGAAACTGCTTATCTGAAACTAGGCTGGGTATTGGGTCATACACAAGAAAAAGAAGAAGTAGAACGCCTTATGTTAAAAAATTTCGCGGGAGAGATCACTGAAAAAACGGATGAAAGAGCATTTCTATTTTAGGTGAATGAAATGGCAAAAGAAAATACTCTTAGTTATGAGAAACTGGGGCTCATGGTAGGTCTAGAATTTCATCAACAGTTAGAGACTCACAAATTGTTTTGCAAATGTCCTTCAGACGTACGAACTGATGAGCCTGATATCAAGATTGAGAGGCAGTTAAGAGCTGTTGCTGGAGAGACTGGAGAAGTAGATTTGGCAGCGGCATTCGAAATGCAAAAAGAAGCAAATGTGATCTATGAAGGTTATTCAGACACAACATGCTTGATTGAATTTGACGAAGAGCCGCCGGCCCTAATTAATCGGAGAGCAGTTGATATTGCTCTCGAAATAGCCCTTATTTTTGAAATGCAACCCATTGAAGAGATTCAAGTAATGAGAAAAACAATCATAGATGGGTCAACACCAATGGGGTTTCAAAGAACCGCAAAAATTGCGATTGGTACTAAAAACTCTTATCTAATGACCTCACAAGGAAAAGTTTTCATTACTCAACTCTATGTGGAGGAAGATGCTGCAAGGATCATAAAACAAACAAAAGAAGGAACTACGTTCCGAGTTGATCGTCTTGGAATTCCCTTGATCGAGATCAGAACCGATCCTGATATTCATAGTCCTGAGCAAACAAAAGAGGTTGCTGAACGAATTGGTGCAATTATACGAGCTACTGGTAAGGTAAAGAGAGGCTTAGGAACAATTCGACAGGATATAAATGTATCAATAAAGGATGGAGCCCGCGTAGAAATCAAAGGGGCACAAGAATTGGACCTTGTCGGGGAGTATGTGAAAAATGAGGTATTAAGGCAATTAAATATGATAAAAATTCGAAAAGTACTTGAAGAGAGAGGAGCTCAGGAAGATCACATCGCTTTAGAACATCAAGATGTTTCAACTATTTTTACTGAAACGAAAGCCAAATTCGTGCAGAAAGCCTTGAAAAAAGGAGAGCGTGTCTTAGGTGTAAAACTTTCGAAATTTGGAAAATTATTAGGTAGAGAACTTCAACCAGGTCGTCGATTGGGAACTGAATTTGCGGATGCTGTTAAAATCTATGCTGGACTTGGAGGTATTTTACATTCAGATGAATTACCGAATTATGGAATTTCTGAAGACGAAGTTAACGAAGTGAGACCGGTTTTAGAATGTGGAGATGAAGACGGTTTTGTTCTTGTAGTAGGTCCGAAAGGCAAATGTGAACAGGCGATTTGGACCATATGCAATTTAGCCAAAATCTATATTACTCACGTTCCAAAAGAAGTTCGAAGACCAAACCCAGATGGGACAACTGCCTTTTTAAGACCTCTTCCAGGGTCAGCAAGGATGTACCCTGAAACTGATGCCGTGCCGTTACGTATATCTTCTGAAATGGTAGAAGAAATCAAACAACATCTTCCAGAACTCCCAGAAGAAAAGAAAAAACGCTATATCGAAGATTATAAACTTTCAGTAGAGTTAACTGAAGAATTATACCTTAATCCGAAGAGTCTTTGGTTCGAAGAAATTGTGGATGAAGTTGGTGTCGATCCTATGTTGGTGGCGACTACCATAATCAGTACATCCAAGTATCTACAAAGAGAAGGTTTTCCAATCGACGAAGAGATAACAAAAGAAAAATTACATGAGATATTTGAATTCTACTCTCAAGGAAGATACGCAAAGGAAGCGCTCCCTGAAGTGTTGACATCAGTAGCAGAAAATCCAGATACACCGCTAGATGAACTTGTGGAGAGTATTGGTCTTACCACTCTATCAAAGGATGAGGTAACAAAAATTATCAAAGAAACAATCGAAAAAAATGAAGACTTAGTTAAAGAAAGGGAAATGGACGCTCTTAAACCTCTCATGGGAGAGGTGATGAAAAAACTACGAGGAAAGGTCGACGGAAAAACAATCAGTACTTTGCTTGAACAACAATTAAAGGAGCACTTATCGTAAGTATTTACTCACGTAAGCCCCATCACGAGCATATCCTTGCTTATAAAACCATTGTCTTACGCCTAAACCACTAAGGACTGAAATTTTCGCGACATCGTAGTGTTCTCTGCTGAGGCGTTCTGCCTCATTTAATAATAATTCTCCTATCTTACGGTGTTGGACCTGATGGAGATTTGGTTTTTTTCCAATTGGAACCAGTTCTCCAAAAACACGCAGTTCTCTTACGATAGTTGTCATCGTTTCTGTGATTTCTTTTCGATGGGCTTTCTCAGATGGGACACGCAGCCGTATTAATCCAAGAAGAATATCTTGTTTTGTATCCTCGTATGAAATGAAATTTTCGATTCCTTCTGAAGCGTCATTTTTATCTATGATGATTTCGAGATTTTCTGGTTTTGGAGTGATTCCTGATTTTCTATGAACGATACCTTGTTCGCGACATCTAATACAAGAGCATGTTATTCCACTTTTGCTTAATTCTTCATGCGCAAGCTCTCTAAGATTGCCTTTCTTGACTCCATCTTCGATCATCTTCGCAGAAATATCTCTTTGAATTCTCTGTATACGAACCCAC
Source organism: Candidatus Borrarchaeota archaeon (assembly GCA_016840315.1). Taxonomy (GTDB): domain Archaea; phylum Asgardarchaeota; class Sifarchaeia; order Borrarchaeales; family Borrarchaeaceae; genus Borrarchaeum. Next base: position 4,292 of record JAEOSO010000001.1, read on the forward strand.
CTTGGAATATTTGGTAAAACTTGCGATAATAGACTCGTCATTGTTTCAGTGTTATAAGGTTTGTAGTTACCACTCTGCCATAATTCATACAGTTCTGTGTCTTTGATAACCAAACAAGGATAAATCTTCAGATTATCTGGCTTAAAAAAGGGGTTTTCAAAGATCTCTTGAAACATTTTCAGATCTCGTTCTACATTCGATCCCGGAAGACCTGGCATAACATGAAATGCAACCTTTATTCCAGCATCCTTTAGAATGCGAGTGGCTTCAATAACGTCCTGAACTGTGTGACCTCTTTTGCATATCTCATAGACATCGTCAAAAATAGTTTGTACACCCAATTCAACAGTAGTGACGCCCAAATGAAGCATATCATCTGTATGGGATATCTTGGAATAATCCGGGCGCGTTTCGACAATGATACCTACAAGCTTTCGTTGTGCTGTTTCTACAGCCCTTTTGAGTTCTTCAAAATCAGAATAGCTTTCATCACATAGCGCTTCAAGGCATCTGTGAACGAAACTTAATTGATATTCATAGGGTAAATAAGTAACCGTCCCGCCTTTCAAGGATAGGAGAATCTTGTCTGTGGCATGACCTATAAGTTCCAATTGATTAAGCCTCGTCTTTACCTGCAAATAAGGGTCGTAATCGTTTTGTATACCTCGCATCGTTGAAGGTTCGTGTCCAGTGTAACTCTTTGGAACATCTGAAAAAGTTGGACAATAGATACATGACTGATTAGGGCAGGGATAAGGCTTTATCATAACTGCAACGACAGCAATACCTGAGATTGTTCGCATACTCTTTGTCTTTAATATAGGAAGAAGAAGCATTTTTTCCTCTGGAGTTGTGTGGGAAAGAATAGTCGCGTTCGAGACAATACCTACTGAAGGATATTTCTTTGCATGACGTTTTTTGAGTTTCTGAACAAGCTGTGCATCTACCTCAGATAAAGTCGTAAGTAATTCCTCAATAATTCCCCTGCAAACACTTTCTTCTAACGTACTGGACACTATAACTGCGCCTCAGTTCTCTTTAAAATGTAAATTCATTTGTCTTAAAGACTTAAGATCTTTAAAAGGCTTCGTTTGTGCACAATTTTAGTCAGTAATAGGGATAAGTCTACCCGAAGGGTCTCGCTTAGAATGCCCGAACTCATTCATAGTGCGAAGTACTTTAGACTCAAAAATCGGACCATCTGTACAGACGATTTGCTCATTAATACAGCAACTACCACATAATCCAATGCCGCACTTCATATATCTCTCAAGACTAGCTTGGAAAGCAATGTTTTTTGATTCTGCAATATTAAACGCAGTTTTAAGCATAGGTTCAGGACCACAAGCATAGATTTGATCAAAGGTTTTCTTTCGAAGAGTTTTATCCATCAACTCAGTCACTAGTCCATGAAAGCCCATTGATCCATCATCTGTAGCTATGGACAAGCGAAAGTTTTCAAGTGATGTATATTCTTGCAATGAATTCTGGAATAGGAGTTCATTCTTAGTTAATGCTCCAATAAGAACAGTCACAGATTTCTGTGCTTCAATAAGTTGTAAAATAAGTGGAAAGAGACATGCCATACCGACTCCTCCTCCCACGACTAATATGCGACTACCTGCAATTTTAAATCCATTCCCATAGGGACCTCTCACACCAATAAGTGAACCTTCAGGTATCAAGTGCGTCTTTTCTGTAGAAGACCCCACCTTTTTCACAGTAATCCCGATAAGTTCTTTTTTAGGATCAATATAAGATAGGGACATAGGAATTTCATCATTGAATGTCCATATCATAAGAAATTGACCTGGAATTCCTTGCTGGGCTATTAAAGGAACTTTCATGAAAAAGGTTTTAATAGAGGGGGTGTTTGTTTCGATTTTTTCGAGAGGTACTACAATAGGTTTGTTCATGCTATTATCACCTTTCTCGACCTTACAAAAACAATTTCTTGGCAGCTTTCTCAAACATATTAACATTGTTTCGCTCTATCTCTAGATCTGAGCGCGCTATTTTTTCTAATCTTTTATCTGCACAGTTTTTATCATTTTTTATCGTGTTTGGCATAAGAGAGATTTGCCGTCTTGTCAAAGAAACATTTGCAGCGATTTCCAAGGCTTTTGGAACACACTTCTCACCGTATTTCTCTTCTATTCTCAAGAACAAATCATATCCTAATGCGTAGGGATTGATAGTAGAGTTCTCATATTTTAAGGCGAAATACTCATGCCTCACATTGAATTCTTCGCTTTCAAGTACCGTTTTTTTGAAATATTCTATCTCGTGATGTATCTCTTGAATAAACAGTTGATCCTGATCAGCGATTTTTTCAAGCAGTTTTTCGAAAGTCTTTAACTCTAACCATGTTGCGAATCCTTCATCGACTACCAATGTAGACACACAAAGCCATTGAATCCCTATGCCATACTTATTTGATATTTTTTCTAAATCTTTCATAAGCAATTCGATGCCTTTGTGGTAGTATTCTAATTCAAGCAATTTTTTCCCTAATGTCGTATGCTGATGGAAGTAACCATGACCAAATTTTTCATGGATGATAATGCTCAGAAGGTTCGCGATGGATTGCGGATAAAGATATGTCTCCAGATCATAAAGGATATTCATCTCACCAAGAGGATCTACAAAAGCCATCTGTTGTATTGGGATTTTGGAAATGGCTGTCTTTTTTGGAAGATGCGTCTTTCCATCTTCTTCGGTTTCATAACGAAAATAATACTCTGATAGCGCTTCGCGAAATGAATTGATATCATGGTATACGATAGGAAATTCCCCCAATGTAATTCCTAATTCCTTCACGATATTCGCTACCAGACTGACTTTCTTATTGATTTCACTTACCACACCAGTTTTCAATGTTTTTTTAGGGTACACTTGTAACGTAACAGGCGATGTAAAAGCGCGGCATTTCACATTTTTTTTGTTGAGATATATTAGTTGTGGGTGCATCCTGCTATAGAATGGCATGGATGCCCGAACTGTGAATTCGATAAGAATTGGATCATTAGTTGATAGAAAGCGATTGATTTCTATCGTGCCATCATTTTCCAATTGCGTCCTTGAGATTACTTTTACTTCCTTTTTAGGGAACACACCATCGATTTGCTTAATATAGACCGAAGTATCGGAATTGATCTTTATTGCGTAATGTATTTCTTCATCCACCTCTACTTGAGCCTTATCAAGGGATATAACAAAGTTTATACTGCTAGGTTCAAACTTAGTTGTTGCATCGAATACAGGAGTGTAAGGCGTAAAAGGTATAGCGATGGATTTGAAGACATTTTCCTCTATAGCCTCTAATTGAGGCAGGGTGGCAAGCGAGTCCCTTACAAATCCATATCGTTCCATATCTTCCGCATCTTTAAAATACTGAAGTGCTTCGCTCAACACGGCTGTCATTTTATCCTTAAGCGTGCTTTTCTCAGTAGGATCGTCGCTTTTCTGGAATAATAATGAATAATAGATATATTTCAATAACTTCTCGAATCCAGAAACCCCACTGGATGTTTTTTTGAACATTTTCAAAGCACTGGTCGCATTTTCAAAAAACTTATTGGAAAAAGCAAAATTTGTATTCAATTCTGCGAGATTAAGGTCTGTGTCACGGCGCATAATTTCTAACGCATACATCCAACCTTGACAAAAGAACTTTAATCCTTCACATAATTGTTTCAATCGTTCGTCGGTTGCTAGCACCAGTGATGCATTTTCAAATTGATCGGATGCACTAGCAAGATATGAGGCTGCACTTTTATATTCACCATTTTTTATGGCAATTTCGGATTTTTCGAGCCCGAATAATCCGTTAGCAAAATTATAGTAGCCTGCAATGTGAATATTTCGATCAGTAAATGGTTTTAATAGAGCATTAGCCTCTTTAAGTAGTTTTAATGACTTCTCGCTGTATCCAGTATTACGATAGATTAATGATTTCAAAATATTGGATTGAGCAACGCAAAACGCCTTTGAGGATTCAAAAAAGAATTGTTGTGAGTCATAAGCGCTTCTATCAATAAAATATTGAAATTGAGGTTTATGATCTTCAACATAGTGTTTCCCAGCCTCCTCAAATAGACGAGTAATATTGGTCAGAATTTTGAGCGTTTCTCTGTAATTTTCCTCTACAAAACACAAAAATGCCTCTTCAAGCAAGGAATATACCTTATATAATACACTTTCATATGAATACAGTTCATGTGATTGTAACAGTGAACCTGCCCTATTGTATAATGCCAAAGCGTGGGTATAATTTCCATTATGATGTGAGTCCTTTGCTTTTGAAACCATCAACCTAGCTTGTAGGTATGTGTTCAAATTATGATAATACGGATAATCTTTTCCTGCTTGGATTATCTTATCTATAAGATGAATCGCTAGTTCGTAATGTTCTATTGATAACGGGTAATCTTGGTAATCTTCCGCAATTATGGCGATTTTATATGCCTCAAAAAACGCATCCTTGAACTCATCGGTCTCTAATGCAGATTTATATGATTTCTTAGCAAATATTACTGCCCTTTTAAAGTAGGTCTGGTTGTGTTCGACTTTTGATAAGTCTAAATATAGTGAAGAAAGATCACGCCAATTAGAATATACATGTGCCGACCAAGCTGCAGAAATTTTTTCATCGTCTATGAGTAATTCCTCACATTTTTTCAAATAGTCTAACTTCTCTTTTCGTGAAGTAGCAAATGATGCCTTTATCATATACACTGTGTTCAGGGCGTGATGCAATTCTGCCTTATCGCGAGTACTCTTCATTTTCGCAGATAGAGATATCTCGTTCATCTTTTCTGCAGATTTTATAGCTTCGTTGATATAATAATTAAATTTTTTCTCTTTTACTGCTTCGAAATAGACAATAGAGGTATAGATAAGTGCCTGGATTTCATATCGATAGAAATGTAGGTGTGGCATGCAAATCAGGGTTTCGTATTTATGTAGTTTCTTGAAATCATTCAAAATTTCATTGAATAATGCTCTTTTTCTCTCACTTACCCCCGCTGCATGATTTACGCGCTCTAAGTTGAGCCGAACGTAGTTTAATAGAGCCAAATATTCAAATTCAATTGAACCATATGAACGAGCCACCTCAAACAAGGTATCATAAGGACGCATAAATTCTATAAAATCTGCTTCAGTAGTAGCTTTGTCTCCTTGTAGTATTAGTTTTGGCAAATAATCGATAAAGGCAAAAATATAAGCTGATAAGACACGTGCGTCTCTGTTGTTCGTGTTTTGACTTAGTTCTAGGGCTTTATGTGCTAATTCTCTAGTTTTCTCTAAAACATCCCTTTTTTGTTTAAGAGTTGCCTCCTTAAATTTATGAAAAAGTTGCAAAACGAGTCCGTAGGCACGCCAAACACATCCTAAAGAATAATAATCACTGATTTCAATATCAAGATATTTTTTTGGCGCTAGTGTCACTTTTTTGATTATTTTTCCACCTAAGTTGCAGATATCCTGAATAGATGCTTCTTCGTTTTCATATTTCATGGTATGGTACTTTAGGAAGCATTCTAGATGGTATGATCTCAAAAGTTGTCTTATCTGGTTCATTTCTTCTAAAAGGCTACGCGCATTGAATATTAGTTCAAGAGCTCGATTATATTGTAGTAGACGCTTTTCACTATTCTTGATCACTAAGCAGTATTCGATAATAACTTCTGCCGTGTTTAAGCAGATGACCGGATCCTTCAGTTGTTGCATTGTTTCTAATTGAGAAAGGATGTCATGTATTTTCTTTTTTCTTTCTTCCAGAGTTCGGATTTTAAAATAACTTTGCATCTCACTTTCAAAATTCATTATTTTCGCCCAGAAAAATCAATGAACTAGTCTGCTAGAGGATTGATCTATACACCTTTCTAAATTAAGTAAAACAAGATTAAATAATATAACCAAGTAACTGATGGAAATCCCTCTAAAGGCTTTTTATCCAAATATTTTGCGTCCATTTTAATTAAAAAAATTTTAAAAATTAATTTCCTTTTTATTCTTTTAATTATTTCTGTGTTCATAGCCGTTAAGTCATATATTGTCACTTAAACTGACATTTTGTCCTTTTAATCGACTTTTAGTTTCAATAGATTTATGGTCTTTAAATATAGGATTGAATTCTGCTGCCAGTATAATGTTTAGGAGGGTATATCTTTGGATCCAGGCGTAGGTCTTCCATGGTAAAAACTCTGATTGAAAGTTTTATACATCAAATTTTTTTTTCTCAAATAACCTAACAATATTGTTATACACTTTTTTTTTAATAGAAGACATAGCGTTTATTTTTTACTTTTTCTAGTGCCCGATCAAATTTCAATAGTCTCCCGTCATTATTGTGGAAAATAAACTACTGAATTTAGTTTTGAGACAACCTAAGAACGTTCGATTCTAACTTAGTAAATAAAATTATTAGTTAAGATCAAGGATTTATCTGGCATTCTTTATTTTTAGAAATAATTAAATACAAAATATAGTATTATAATATATAATTCGACAAAACATAATGATAATATTAAAAGACAATTAGAATACTGCATTATAATCTGCTAATCGACAAAAGTTGATAATAATGTCGAAAGACAAGAAAAAGAAGAAATTTATTCAAAAAACGGAAAAAGAAGGTAGTTCCTCCTCATTCATTGGATTAAAGGTTGAATCCTTCACTAAGGAAGATCTTGATACTCTAAATGATCTATTTAGTATACTTGCCAGCGATAAGAGACTTTCAATATTAGACACGACCATTTCCGATAGTGCCACCAGATTAAAGGACATAGCAAAAGAATTTGGGTTGAAAAGCAGCGCACAAGTTGCATTACATGCTAAAAAATTGTTAGACGCAGGTTTATTGATAAAGAAGGGTGAATCTCTTAGAGATTCACGTGAATACCTCCCAACAATTCCCGAAGAGACTTATATTTTTCTTCGCCTGGCCTTAATATATACAAAAATCTTACAATCACGGAAGGTGGAACTAGAACTCGAACAATTAAAAGATGTTGCGGAAGCGGCGCATGAAAAACTCTTAACCAGTCCCATTCGCACTACTACTGCAAAGTTGTCCAGAATTCCCGCTCAATATGAAGAATCAATAAAACTTGCTCAAGAGAACTCTCAAAAGTTATCAAAGAAATTTACAAAGATAATCAATGTAAAAAAAATCTAATTGTTTATAGAATGCATCATTTCGTATTTATTGGGGATGAAATTTTGGGAGGAGGAAGATGGATCGCCATATGCTTTTTAAAATTCCCATTTAAAGAACACTTGCATTGTGCTATCCCTTTAGCAAGGATTAAAGTCTGTGTGTCAGTCCAATGATTTCTTCCAAACGAGTATAACCTTTTCTTTTTAGATAACTTAGAATTCCCTCGGTTAAATTATTAAACATATCTAGGTAAGAGGTCCAAAGAAGTCCGGTCCCCACTTGAATTGCAGTAGCTCCAGCAAGAAAGAATTCAATAGCATCTTCCCAAGAAACGATACCGCCAACGCCGATAAGAGGTATCTCCACTTCTTTATAGAGATCATAAATATGTTTTATTGCGATGGGCTTTATTGCAGGCCCAGAAAGTCCTCCAAACTTATTTGACAAAAGGGGCAGGCCTGTTTCAATTTCTATACACATTGCCCGCACTGTGTTTATAGCCGTAATAGCATCTGCCCCATTATTTTCCGCACTTTTTGCAATGGGAATCAGATCAGATACGTTTGGTGTGAGTTTTACAAAAACAGGAATATGAACGGCTTTTTTTACGGCGTTTACAATTTCACCAGTTAATTGAGGATCTTGTCCGATAGCGGCACCATATTTTCCTCCATGGGGGCACGAAAGGTTTAGTTCAAGGGCATCTGCGCCGCATTTTTCCATTTCTTTTGCAATAACGCAAAATTCTTCTATTTCTGCACCAAATATACTAACAATTATTGGAGCATTTCCTTGTTTCGCCTCGGGTATTTCTTTGGAAAACTCTAAATACCCTGGATTTGAAAGACCAACTGCATTCAAACAACTAAATTCATTTAGAGCTATAACTGTTGGATTATCATAACCTTCTCTGGGTTCAGGACCGATGGACTTTGTAACAACCGCACCAGAACCAGCTTCCGCAACTCGTTTAAGTACCGGTCCAGAAATACCTAGAATTCCAGCAGCTAACATGACGGGATTCTTAAGCTGTAATGTTGCGAGGTTAATCGATAGAGTTGGCATACTCATAAATCATAAACAACCTATCATTAAATCTAGTTGTTACCAAACAAATGAATGGTTTCAATACTAATTTAATATCTTCTCTAGATTTGATTAATGAGATGCATTTATAGGATGAACGGATTATGAAACGTGCATATATTGTGGAGAACGTCGCAGGAATCTATGGAGTTGACGAGAATAGCGAAATTATTTATCGCGTGCTCTTTCCAAGTACACCCGAGAAAATTGTAGAAAAAATTGAACTCATTCAATCAGGACAACTTGTAGACGAATTGAAAGATGTTCTAAGCGCACTAAAGCAAAAAGAAATTCAAGAAATCGTTGTTGAAGGCGAGAAATTAGCAAAAAGCATACAGGAACAATTCGATATTCAAATTACGATCGAGAAAGGAAATACTGTCGCTAAAGATTTTCGTGAACGATTTTTCCCGATTGCGAAAGAAGAAGGAATTAGCAACTTTCAATTTATATTACAATCAGTAGGCTTATTGCAAGCACAAAAGAAGATAAAACGGGCCTCTGAACGAAGAGATAAAATGGTCGCACAAGCGATTAAAGCAATAGATGACATTGACCAAACGTTGAATTTATTCTCAACTCGAATCCGAGAATGGTATGGTCTCCATTTTCCAGAATTGGACAAACTCGAAAATCATGAGGCTTATGTAGGTCTGGTAGGATCATTAGGTCCACGCCACCATTTTTTAGTTTCGGAAATTCAAAAAATAACGGACATGTCTTCAGATAAGGCGAAGGAAATAGAAAGCAATGTTAAAAGATCAATAGGCGCAGAAATGACTGAAGATGACCTAAAATCACTTATAGGATTTGCAAATATAACACATGACTTATATAAAGTCAGAAAAGAGAGTGAACATTACATAGAAGAAACCATGAAAGAGGTTGCGCCAAATGTGACGGCTGTTGTTGGTGCGCTACTCGGAGCGCGAGTTATCAGCATTGCAGGAGGCCTTCTAGAACTAGCACGCCTTCCTTCGAGCACAGTACAAGTTCTCGGTGCAGAAAAAGCATTATTTAGAGCTATAAAAACGGGGAGTAAACCTCCAAAGCATGGTGTGCTATTTCAGAAACCAGAAATACATAATGCAAAATGGTGGCTACGCGGAAAAATTGCGAGGTGCGTCGCGGGCAAACTAACAATCGCCGCAAGAGTTGACGCCTACGCAGGTGAGTTTATTGGAGACGAGTTAGCATTAAGCGTAGTCAGAAGGATTGAAGAAATAGAGAAAAAATATCCCTCGCCGCCTGCTAAAAAAGAAGTAACAAGAAAAAAGAAAAAGAAGAAAAAGAAAAAGAAAAAGAAAAAGAAAGGCAAAGAAAAAGGAGTGCCTGAAAGAAAAAAACCGTCTGAGGGGTAGATATGAACGAAAATATTCATTTTATAGAAAAAAGGGTCACCACAAAGAATCTAGCGCCGGGGAAAACAGTCTATGGGGAGCGTTTACTTCAATACGAAGGAGAAGAATACCGAGAATGGGATCCTTATCGTAGTAAATTCGCTGCAGCCATTCGAAAAGGGCTAAAACAAACTCCTATCGAGCCAAAAATGCGTGTACTTTACTTGGGAGCTGCGTCAGGCACAACATCAAGCCATGTTTCAGATATTGTAGGAGAAGAGGGTATTGTGTACTGTGTAGAATTTTCCCCTCGTGTAATGAGAGATTTATTACGCGTATGTGAAAGCAGACCCAATATGATACCGATTTTAGCGGATGCACGTTTTCCAGAGAAATACAGGATGTTTATTGGGCCTGTAGATGTGATATATCAAGATATTGCCCAACCTGCGCAAGCGATCATTTTAGTGGATAATGCCAAGTTATTTCTTAAAAGCGGAGGCTATGCGGTGCTAGCTATTAAAGCCAGGAGTATTGATTCAACCAAAGAGATCTCTTTAATATTCTCAGAAGAGATTAATATTCTTAAAAAAAGCGGTTTCGAAGTGAAAGAGAACATTGAAAGCTTGAAACCTTTTGATAAAGATCACTGTATGGTAATTGGTCAATTTATTGCCTAAATTAGTTTTCTTTTATTTTTGTGATTTATATTTTCATGGAAAAGGAAAAGCCATAAATAAGACTTAGAAGGGGGGAGGAAAGTTGATGAAGATCGCGATTGTAGGCATAGGAGGCGTGGGAGGATACTATGGAGGAAAACTGGCCAAAAGATATGCTACCACAGGTGAGCATGAAGTTTTATTCTTAGCCCGGGGTGAACATCTAACCGAAATCAAGAGAAATGGACTGTCGGTAATAACCCACGAGGGCGATGTTACAGCGATACCCACGGTAGCGACAGATAATCCAAAAGACTTAGGATTATTAGATCTTGTTTTCTTCTGTGTAAAGACTTACGATCTTGAAAATACAGCACGGCAGTTAATAGACAATATGCATGAGAACACTGTTGTGGTCACTCTACTAAATGGAGTCGATAATACAGATAGATTAAAATCTATACTGTCAAAGGGCACCGTACTTAATGGAGGTGCGTACATTAACTCTTTTATTCAGACACCTGGTGTCATAAAACAAGTTGGTGGTTTCCGTCAATTGATATTTGGTCCCGAAAACGGCACGCCAGAAAAATATCGGTATATCGAGGACCTTTTAAGGAATGCCGTCATAAAGGCTGAGCTGACTGCTGACATCTCAGTTCAGGTTTGGACAAAGTACATTTTTGTCGGTCCGCTGGGAACCATAACTTCACTATTGCAAAAGCCTGCTGGTGCAATAATTGAAGATGATAAAAGCAAGCAAATGTTGAAAGGACTTATGGAAGAACTTAAGTTAATAGCTAAAAAAAGAGGAATAATTTTACTGCAAATGTGCAAAGAAAGCCCAGTCCTTCAGGGCGGGGATGAATTTGCACAAACTTTATATAGGATTCTGCCCTTAAATACTTAGTGATATGTTCCGAGAGTCGCATCGGAGTTATTTTTATGCAGGTGAAGAAAGGAATCAGGTTGCAGATATATCCGAATAAAGAGCAGAGCATACTGCTCAATAAAACGCTCGGTTGCTGTCGATTCCTTTATAACAAGATGCTGGAAGAACATGTCAAGATTTATGCTCAATTAAAAGACGATAAGGACGCGCTCTACAGTCATCAATACAAGACTGCGAAGCAATACAAGCAGGAGTTCCCGTTTCTTAAAGAAGTGGACGCTAAGGCTCTGCAAACTGAGAACCGACACCTGTTTGCCGCCTACCAGCACTTTTTTGAGGGGCTTAAAACGGGCAGGGCGGTGGGCTTTCCCAAGTTTAAGTCAAAGAAACAATACCCGCAGACCTATACCACGTATAACATCAACAACAGCATACGGATCGACAACCAAAAACGGAAGATACGCATTCCGAAGGTCGGTTGGATCAAGTACAGGGATAACCGCGCGATTACCGACCCGATCAAGCACATCACCCTCAGCAAGACGGCAACTCACAAATACTTCGTGGCGGTAACGGTGGTGTGTGAGATGGAAATACCGCCCAAGAAGACGGTCTTAAACCGCGAGGATATTGCGGGGTTCGACATGTCGGCGACACACTTTCTGATCGGCGAAAGAGTGCAGTACGAGAACCCGCGATTTTATAGGGAAGAAGAGAAACGCCTCAAGAAACAACACAGAGAATTATCGCGGAAAGAAAAGGGATCAAATAATTGGGAAGCGGCACGGCTCAAACTGGCGAGTACCTATGAAAAAATTAACAACCGAAAGCGCGATTGGTTACACAAGACCACCCATGACTTGAGCGAGAGATACGATGCCGTTATCTTAGAAAACCTCAATATCAAGGGGATGCAGCAGTTCAACTCGGGTCTTAGTAAGTCCATCGCGCTGGACTTCTCTTGGTGTCAGTTTCGGACGTATTTGGACTACAAAGTGGACTGGAAGGGCAAGTATTTCGTCCTGATTGACCGTTTTTTCCCCTCCAGCAAACTGTGTTCGGTCTGCGGTCAGATAAACAATGACCTCACACTGAGCGATAAAGCCTGGACTTGTAAACATTGCAGCACTACACACCATCGAGATAAAAATGCCGTCGTCAATATCAAAAGCGAAGGTGTCAGAATCCTACAAGAAGAAATCGGAATCGTGGTCTACCCACACCATGATACGTCTACCGTAGGGACTACGGGAAGTCACGCCTCTGGAGAGAATGTAAGACCCTATACCGATACCGGGCAGTTCTCGTTGAATGAGGAATCCACTTGCCTTTAGGCTGTGGTAGTTCAACTGAGGATATCATTTCTTCGTCATTAGAGACGCTATCCCGCTTTCCTTATGATGCAACAACTTCAATGCAGAGGGATTTCGAAAGTGGAAGAAAAACAGAACTTGAGACCTTTACCGGTTACATTGTAAAAAGTGGCAAGGAATTAGGAGTGGAAACACCATTATATCAGGAAGTCTACAATGAACTTCTCAAGAGACTTCCTTAATGCATGGACAAGAATGCATTTTAAAAAATATAAGTGTAAATATTGCGAAATGCATCTAGTCTGCTTTTATAAATAGTTGCACTTCTCGTATGTCTTCCGGTATATCTCTTAACTCTTTAGTAAGACCAAATACAACACTACGAAAGACTGCTTTAACAAATGGATGAAGTTCTATTACGTCATCGTTTACTTGTAATTTAACTTCCATAAAAAAACCTCCTTTCTTAGAATGTAAGAAAATGGAAACTTGTGGAGTATTTCCTCAACGACTTTGGTAAGCAGTAAGCATAAATTTATAAATCTCACGCACAGATTGAGTAGTGAGGTGAAAAGGAAATGCCAGGTTCTCATGGTTCATTGACAAAGGCTGGTAAGGTTCGCTCCCAGACACCAAAGGTTAAGGGTAAAGAGAGACATTCACCAATACCTAGAATGAGAAATAAGAAAAATTATCTTAAACGTTATGTAAAAGGGCGCGAAGTTGGTCAGGCACGTTAATTTTTAATAAAAACAACTATTCTTTCTTTAAATTTGTTTAATTAACATCTTATTTATTTTAATACGAGTATTAATTTTCTATGTAAGGCAGTGACAAAAGGTGAAATCAACTCCCAGGAAGTCCATAGATATTTTATACAAACTAGACATCGCAAGAATAAACAATCATCTACCACGACAATTTAAGACTCTTGCTACACTTTTAAAAGAAGATAGACCCTCTGTTTTGACAAAAGATGGGACGAAATTTATCTTTGACAGGGAGGAACTGCATACGGTCGCGTCGGTTCTTCCAGAAGAATTCTATACTCAATTAAAATTGCCATTTCTTTTTGTTCGTCGAACAGATCTTGGAAAGTCAATATTTCATCTTAACGGAGGAAAACTCGAAAATTTTATAGCTCGAAAACTCATTAACTTAATTGAAGGTCCCATCAATCAGTATAAAATATTTAATGCAGATCTTCCACATTATTTCTATTGGGCGGATATACGTGCGTTTCGGAAAAAATTTAAAACACTTTTTACGATCGGATTTAGCGCCAGCGCTAGAACCTTCTAACTCCAAGTGTATTACAGGTAAAGGTTCTCACTTTCACCTCAATACGCATCTAAGTACTCTTCCTCAAGATGGTTCAGTGAAAATCATGGGAATTGATGAGGCAGGTAGAGGGGCGGTTCTAGGGAATTTAGTTATTGCTGGATTATCTTTTAAAAAGGAAGACGAAGCTCAACTCATCAAGATAGGTGTTAAAGACTCAAAAAAGCTGACTGCTAAGAAAAGAGAAGCTTTGTTTCCTGAAATCATGAATTTATGCAAAGAATGCAAGATTATAGAGGTCGAACCTCAGGAGATTGATGATTCAGTGTTCGATATTAAATCGAACTTAAATCTCCTTGAAATAAATAAAATATGCGAAATAATTAATGCAATTCAACCGTCTATTGTGTATATTGATGCACTAACTTCAGATGCAAAAAAATTTGCAGATACACTGAAACAATACTTAGTTCAAAGGCATATTACACTAATTGCAGAAAATAATGCAGATGAAATATATCCTATAGTTTCGGCGGCATCAATTGTTGCTAAAGTCACACGAGATAATTCACTTAATAGTCTAAAACAAGAGTTTAATTTGCCGCATATAGGAAGCGGTTATCCTTCTGATCCTAAAACAATAGAAGCTCTGAAACAGTGGATAAAAAATAGAAATATTCCTTTTTTTGTACGAAAAAGCTGGCATACATTTGTTAAGATGAGAGATTTGCAAAAAAATGCAAAAATTACACAGTTTTTCGATGTTCGAGGAGAACGCTAACTAGAACTACCCTTACGCTTCTTAATCGTTCTTTTTAATTCATTTGGAGTCTCAAATTTGGACAATTCTTTGAGTCTCATAATTGGTACGCCTTCGATATTTCTGGTTGATGATCCCTCCAGCACAAACATTGCAATTTTTCTCGTGATATCAGAGATACTTCCTGTTATTTGAACCCGCTTTTTGATGTTTTTTTCGGATTTATGTCCTACACCGGCAATAATTAACGTTGTAGCCTCATTTTCTGTTTCTTTTTCTTTTTCTTTTTCTTTTGTGACGGCGTCAAATGGCGTACATTCAGTCCAGAAAACTTCAAAACCCATTCCTATTAATTTTTCTTGGATAATTTGTTCAAAATCGTCAATCTTTGCTGGGCTATGTTGTTTTATATTGCCAAAATCGTACTCTAAAAGATCGATTGGTAAGCTTAAGTCGGTATTAAGAATTTTTTCTAGTCGCAGAAGGTTTTCTTTACTAGCATCCATTGTTCCCCGTTCATACTCGTAAATGCAGCGTTCTGAAACACCAACTTTTTCTGCAAGTTGAGCCCGTGATAAATTCACTTCTTCTCTTCTTTCTCTTAAGGTTTCTCCAAGAATTCTAGCGTAAAGGCCACCACGTTGCGCAAATACTTTTGGAAGGAATTCATGAAATAGAATAGACCTAAAGGTAGGAGGATTCACTGCAGGAACTGAATATCTTTTGTAAACCACACCATCTTCTAATGGTTCTCTGTGCGTTTTTTCTCCAACAAGCAAAGGTGTACCTGAAAATAAGTTACCCAGAAGTTTCAATTCATCTGCATGGTACTGCTGTAGACTGTCGATATTGATTAAAACTTTAATGAGCCATAATATTACATCCTTTCGAGCCAAAAAGTCGAAACATGTAGATTTAAGATCACACTGACTGATAGCGAACTCTTTTTGAATAAACAGTTTCTGCACGTAGTTTTGGAGTTCAGAGCGATTGCCGAACATTAAGTTCACCTTCGGGGCAAACAGTTGAATTTGTATAAAATCTGTAGAATCTTTTATAAATTTCTATCTTTAAGCAAATTGATTAAATGATTCTTAGGCCAAGGAGTTTACATATTTCTTGATAAACATATTCCATGTTCGCTCTATTTGGTGTTAGCACTTTTACGTCTGAACTAGACTTTAATAATCGCACGAACGGATGATTAATCATGCCCATCGTACCTACAACAGGCTTACTCGAATTTAGTCCTTTTTCAACAACCTTTTGGAATTTTTCGGAAAACAGTTCCATCTTTCCAATCTCATCAATTACGATTAAATCACATTTTTCTATAGCGGAGTTTATTGCGGTGAGGGCGAGCTCATCAAAGGCATTAATATCTACACCATATTTGCTGACTTTGAACATGCTTTTAATATTAATGTGGGCTAAAATTTCCTTTTTCCTAGTATAAAGATCAACTACCCAGAAACCTACACGTCTATTTTTTTCCTTAATCTCAGGAGTTACGATTCCTCCAACGTTGTACCCTTTTTTTTTCAACATAGAACAAAGTTTTCCAATCAACGTACTTTTTCCAGTTCTGGGAGGCGCTTGTATGAGTGCATTCATCTTTTTAAGCGAGACGAAATCGGGCATACAACTCACTAATCCTGTAGAGCATTGTATAATGTAATGGTTTTATAGACTTTCAAATTTGACAAAACATAATAAAACTTCTACTAATTCATCATATCGAAAAAAGCTTTATCTTTGACATGAACAAAGCCTAATTAAATCCTCAAGAGAAGGTTAGAATTGATGAAATAATGCTCTTACACTAACTGATAAGAACAAGTAAGTGACAACGAAATGAACGAATTTTACACACCCACTGCAATTTTAGTCGAGCGAAGGCGCAAAGAAGAAAGATCAAGAATTGCTGAACTCAATACGTTGGCTTTAGACGCAGGATACAATGTCATCGACGTTTTAAACCAAATTGGAAAACCTAACTCTTCTACCTTAATCGGAAAAGGAAAAGTTAAGGAACTAGTAGAACTTGTGAATCAAATACAACCCTCTAAGGTTATTTTTGAGAATGAGTTGAAACCAATTCAGGTCTATAATCTCCAGAAACAACTCAATTGTGAAGTCATTAGTAAAACAGAACTAATACTCGAAATATTCGCCTTGAGAGCAGGTTCTAAGGAAGCAAAACTTCAAATAGAACTCGCCCGTCTTAGATATGAACTCCCACGCCTGAAAGAATATGTTAGTCTCTCTAAGAAAACAGAATCACCAGGATTTCACGGACCTGGTGGGTATGCTATCGAAAGACATTATGAATCGGCAAAAGGCAAAATAAAAAGAACACAAAATAAATTGGAGCAGTACAGGCAGAGAAGAACAGTTATTAGAACAAGAAGAAAAAAATTGGACTTCTCACTCGTCGCATTGATGGGTTATACGAATTCAGGCAAAAGTTCATTACTTAATGCGCTGACTGAAAGTTCTGTTCCTGTAGCAAACAAACTTTTCACAACATTGAATACATTTACAAGACTTTTAAACGTCAGGGGTCGTAAGATTCTAATAACCGATACAGTGGGTCTCGTGGACGGTCTTTCTCATAAGATGATCCGTGCCTTCCACAGTACGTTAGAAGAAATAAACCTAGCAGACGTTATTGCTATATTAGTGGATATTAGTGATTCAATTGACGAGATAAGTCGCAAATACACAGTTTGTCTACAAACATTGAAAGATATTACGGTGGGCAACACGAAACCCTATTTTGTTGTAGCTAATAAAGTGGATCTTTGTGATGAACTAGAAATTGAAGAGAAGATGCTATTATTTAGAAATAAGGTGTGTATACCTGCTTCTACATGTCAAAAAATTAATCTTGATAGAATAAGAGCGGCTATTATGGATTTTCTTCCTATACAACGCGCATATATCACTGTACCCTCAAACGGTAAAGTCATGAGTTTTATTTCATGGCTTTATGATCAAGCATTTATCCTCGATCAGCAACATGTGAACTCAGAAATTTCTCTTGAAATTGAAGCGTCATCTCAGGTGATGGCTAAGGCAAAAAAATACGTGAACGACCTTAAAGGATCATTTGTTATCCAAAACAACATTTGAGTTAGTTACGTCTGTCAGAGGTCCACGTCTTAAAGTATGGGCTCAAGATGACGTAAGCCGCAAGCGTTGATTATTTTTATAGTTTGGAATATGAAACGGTCAATGCTTGAGATCGTTAAAATACTTTTTGAAACTCTTGATGAAAATGGGTCAAATCCATTTATTCGCACCAAAGAGATCGTTGAGAAAACCGGCATAAGTCATCGTTCTCTAAAGCCGCTTGTTGAATTGATTCAGTTTATTCAAAAACTAAAAACCCTAAAATTTCTCCAACAATCGCCAAGAGTAACACTCTATTTTCTTGAGTGAGGAGGGCATTTTTAAAAGGAAAAAGTTCACAGGGAGCAGATTCTTAGAACGTATGTTCAAATTGAACTCAAACGCTGTGCTGTAACAACCTGCTCTCATCGGTAATCACAACGACTACCGCAAGCTGAAAGTTGAATAAATCTTCCTGGCAAGTATTCTCTAAGGTCATCAGTCAATTCAAATAACTCGAATGCCATAATTTCCTCAGTTCTCCAAATTATTCCTTTTCCTTCTTCTTTTTACGAAATTTCACGACCTCTCCAAGTGTTGTAAAATCTTTTCCCTTCGTTGGAGGTGGCGAATATTCCTCCTTCTCAATAGGTTTGTGGATTGTGATGTTTAGCGTACGCTCCAGCTTTATAATACTCTTAGGATCGGTAGGTTTCACCCGCCCAGTTTCAATTTTTTGAATAACTGATCCCTTTTCATTTAATTCTTGGCCAAGTTCTTCTTGCGTCAATTCCATTTTTTCTCGAGCTTTTCGAATAAGAGTTGAGTAATTCTCTACAATTTCATAACGTGTTGCCCATTTCTCTGGAGAGGGGATAGATACCTTTTTTCTCCTACTTCTAGGAGTAGGTGTTCGAGTAGTGGTTCCTTTTTTCCTTCTTCGAACAGGGCTGACAGAAGTTGCGGAAGTGACTGGAGGCGCCCTTTTTATTGCCTCACCAAATCGCGCGCAATTACCACAGACCATCATTTTAGTCCCTTCAATCATTCTTTCAATCCCTCGACCTTCAATTACGCTTCCACATATCTCGCAATATCTTACTACATTTCTTTTTGGCAAATTTATCCCCTCAGACTTGTACAATAGCCATTCCAAGAATAAGAGCATAGGGAGAATTTCATGAAATATAATCTTTCTGATAAAAATAAACCTTTGTTTTTGACAAAATTGCTATAGTTTCCCTTTTTGGGTAGAAATATAAAAACACATTTATTCGTTACTGCGTTCAATAAGACTAATGAGTGAACTGAGGGAACTTGATGAACGAAGGTACAGAATCACCAAACGACAGAGAAGAATTTGCAAGTGATGTGATAAGAACACTTGAAAATAGAATTCGTATGATAGAGACAGAAAGAGAGATACTTAAGGCTGATAAAATCAAACTAGAGCGCGAACTTGAGGAATTGGTCTCGAAACTGGAACGAAAGACGGGAATGATGAAACACTTTGAGCAAAGGATTCGTACTCTTGAGACAGAAAAGCAAATAATCAAAACTGATAAAACCAAACTGGAACGAGAGCTTCAAACATTACATACTGAACTTGAGCAGTTAAGGGCACCTCCACTTTTAGCAGGTAGTATTAGTGATGTCTTGAAAGACAATCGTGTCATCGTAAAAAGTACTACAGGTCCTCATTTTGTTGTTCAAGTGTCGCCTTCCCTTCCCAAAGAATCAATTATTGCAGGCTCAAGAGTGGCGCTCAACCAGCGTTCGATGTCTATCGTCGAAATATTGCCTCCCGTCATGGATCCAATGGTCAGCGGGATGGAGGTCGAAGAAGCACCACAGGTGACTTACCAAGACATCGGTGGCTTGAGCGATCAAATCAAAGAGATACGTGAGATTGTTGAACTGCCTCTATTGAGACCAGAACTCTTTGAGCAGGTGGGAATCGAACCTCCAAAGGGATTACTCCTTTACGGATCTCCGGGCACAGGTAAGACCTTATTAGCACGGGCTGTCGCCCATGAAACGTCGGCATTATTCATTCGTGTTATTGGCTCTGAATTAGTTCAGAAGTACATTGGTGAGGGCGCGCGCTTAGTTCGTGAAATTTTCACTTTTGCGCGAGATAAATCACCGAGTATTGTTTTTATTGATGAGTTAGATGCCATTGGCGGAAAAAGACTAGAGATAGCTACAAGTGGTGATAGAGAGGTACAGAGAACACTCATGCAACTATTGAGTGCGATGGATGGATTTGACCCAAGAGGAGATGTCAAACTTATTGCTGCTACTAATCGGCCAGATATACTAGACCCTGCACTTCTTCGCCCTGGTCGCTTCGATCGAATTATCGAGATTCCCTTGCCAAATAAGGAAGCAGGAATTACAATATATAAAATACATGCCAGTAAAATGAAATTGGATTCCGAAATTGACTTTTCTCGGTTGATGAATGCAAGCGAAGGCGCAACTGGCGCTGACATCAAGAATATTTGTACGGAAGCCGGAATGTTTGCAATTCGTCGAATATTTGCTCGTCCTGAAGAAAAGGATGAGTCAATTCGAGTTACAGTAGATGATTTCGAAAATGCTATTGAAAAAGTCTTAGGAAAAAGCAGAGATAGTGCACGAAAAGTACAGTTCTACGCCTAAAGTCAACTACCCCACCCTAAAGGAAAGGGGCTTCCAGAGGCGGGAGTCGTGAAGTCATTCTGTTGAATAGATATTTTAATGCGCTTAAGATCTGCACTAAAATAAATTGTAGGATAGAAGTTTATTCCCAACTCGTCCTATTTTTTAGGGCTAATCACACCTTTTTTATGAAGTGATTCAATTTCCTTTTTTGAATAATCAAGAGATCTTAGAATTTCATCAGTATGCTCGCCATATCCAGGCGCTCTCGCTCTGATACTACCGGGGGTTTCTGAAAACTTGAATGGCATACCTATACACTTGATAATGCCCACACGTTCATCTTCAAAATCTACAATCATCTCACGTGCTTGAACTTGTGGATCATTCATTATTTCATCTAATTCATTGACTGGTGAAATGCAAATATCGGTCTGTTTTGAGATTTCAAGCCATTCATCTCTGGTTTTAGTCGATATAGCGTTCTTTAGGCAATCAATAATTTCTTTTTTCTTCTTACCTGTTGATTCTTGTACATCAATTAAATCCTCTCTATCAATAGCAGTGCAGAGGTTCCTCCAAAACTTTAACTCCAATGCGCTAATAGCAATGAATTTATTATCCCTTGTTTTGTAGATCCCATAGCCCGGGCGCCCTCCAGTCAATAAGTCATCGCCTCTCATGGGAATCTCTTTTGACGCCCAATATCGTGGAAATGTAAACGCTAGCCATGTTAGCGCTCCATCTAACATTGCAACATCAATGTATTGTCCTTTACCTGTTTTATTACGGGCAATTATTGCCATCAAAATAGCGATGGCTGCATTTAGACCGCCAGCGCCAATATCTGCCACTTGGACTCCCATTAACTTTGGTTGATCAGGCTCTCCCGTTAAACTGCCAACCCCTGCCACCCCCAGATAATTCACATCGTGACCAGGCAGATCTTTATAAGGCCCATTCTGCCCATATCCCGATAATGAACAATAAATAATCTGTGGATTAATTCTTCTGAGTGTTTCGTAATCAATCTGAAGTTTTTTCATAACACCGGGTCTGAAACTCTCAAAAATCACATCTGACTTCTCGGCTAATTTATAGAAGATCTTCTGTCCTTGAGGATCTTTCAAGTTCAGGATAATTGATTTCTTATTTCGGTTCAAATGAAGGAATGTCGCACTCTCTTTATATGCGCCCTTAGTGTAAAAAGGTGGCCATCGGCGTAAATAATCTCCTTGAATCGGATCCTCAACTTTTATTACTTCCGCACCAAAGTCTGCCAGTAACATGGTGGCAAACGGTCCAGGTAGAAGCCGTGATAAATCAAGAATCCTGATTCCTTCTAAAGGTAATGTCATAAAAATTGCATTAGATGCAGTTTGTTCTAATAAGCCTTCAGATAGGCTGAAATCCTTCCATGTACGATTTTCGGAGCATAAGTCTTTACGAGCCTAATTTTTTTGTCCTTTATTTCGAAGCCAAGCGACTCGCTTGTTGTCTTTATCCTTTTCATGGGTAGATGAGGGAAATCATGGCGAGATAAAGTCTCATGATAATGTATCCATCCCCCTTTTGGTTTTAATGCGTTAATACCTTTATGCAAGTATTTAAATGTATTAAACAAATAGCCAAGAATCACATGATCAGCACATTTCTCTGGTGCTACTTTAATGCAGTCACCCAGCAGGGGCGTTATTCGATCCTCAAGTTTGTTCAGACGGATATTTTCTCGTAAATAAGAATAAGCAAGTTCGTTAAGTTCTATCGCGACAATTTTTTTTGGTTCACTATTCTTACCAATGGGAATTGACCATTGTCCAACACACGCAAAAAAATCCACGACTACGTCATTCTTTTGGATGAACAAAGGTAATCGTTGGCGCTCTTCAGTGTTTCCAGGCGAAAACATTATTTTCAGTGGATCAAGCTTAAAAACACAGCCCGCCTCTTTATGTATTGTTTCAGCATGCGGGTCTCCATATACAATTTCATACTGAGGAACCCGAAATTCGCCGATTATTTTCCCTATCTGCATTGCTGCTGTTTTTACAGGTCTGTGATCCACATCTAATAATAATTTACCGATAATTTCCTTCCAGGGAAGCAGTTTAGGATGAAGTTGAAAAAGAAGTACATGTCCTAAAATAAACCATTTTATGGGGAGATATTGAAGGAGTTCTTCAGGAATTGTGCCTCTACACTTTTGATGAAGCGATTTAGCATCTACCATGTGATCTTTTCGCACCTCATGTTATCATAATGATTGAGTTTTTAAAGCAAGTATTGCTTTTGCTAAATCACCGCCAGCATCTTCAAGCGCTGCACGTGCTGTTTCGACGTCAACTCCTGCTTGCTGCGCAACTAAATGAACATCTTCCTCTGGAATCTCCACTACTGCTCCTTCTGCACTACCTACTTCACCGGAAAGTGGTCTTTCTTCAGTATCCTGTCCCACTACTTGCCAAAGCTTTTGCCCCGCTTGTGTCATAACAGTGACTTGAGGCTCTTTTATTACTAGCTCTTTCTCTAAAGTCCGAATAATAACTTCTTGGACATCTGATATTTCCTTAAGACCCATTTGCGCCATCATTCGTCGAAGTTGTCTTGGACTCATCTTCTTCTTCTTCACCATAAAATCACCACGAGAGAATCAATTCTCCACCATCAAAGATGGATTTATTTGTAATTTGATTTTAATCTTTCGCGTCTTTCAAGAAAGATTTTGTAGAAATGATTTCATATATTAGAGAAGGAATAAGGCTAGTAATTGGTTAGAACAACTCAAGGCAGAGCACATTATGGAGTTTTTTCGTCTATGCCTCGCCTTACCTTTACTGCTACCCCTCTCTGAAAGGCGAGCATTTCTTCTCCAGACAATACACTTTTTCCAACAGCAAGAAGGTTATCTAAACTATCTACTACAATCACTTCAGACTTAGGACGTATATCTGAACTTGCCTTAAACACATGCTTTGCAAATACACTTCTGCCTTTTCTAACAAACGGAATGGACTCATCACTTACTTGGACCTTAAAACGGATTTCTCCTCGCGTTTTTTCTAAAATATCTTGTGCACCAATTAAGGTCAATGCAAAAAGTCCATCTTTCGGACGTAATGTTGCAAGCAGTTTATCATTTAAATAAACATAGCGAATCCGTTTTGTACTTGGTGAACATACTATATTTACTTCTGATGGAAACAAAATGTCTCCGATTTTGTCCCCAAATTGATAGTTTGCTATACCTCGAATTTTTCGAAGCATTTCCCACGATTCTAGATTCATGTAAACACCTCAAGGAAATTCACGGCTTCAACTGTGGGAGGAATTGAGGAACGTTTCCACTTTCACATAGGTCTCTCCACTTTTAAATATTTAAAAGACGATGGTAATAATATAATGAAAGTCGTGGTCACCGCGAAAGTCAAACTGACTGATTTTTCCCCATTACTTGACAAGGTAATGAGGGTCAATGCTCAAGCAGTCCAGTTTTACATTGATACGGCTTGGCAACACCACATTAAACACAAGACTCCACTCCATGCAAATTTATACAACGAACTCCGTGAACGCTCTGATCTCCATTTTCAATTGTGATCTCAACCGTAATTAAAAGCCCACTCCTTTAGGTGTGGGTAGTTTACATTCTTAACCTACAGCGAATCAGATGTTAGGGCACTTTTCTTCAATGAATAAGTTCAACGTCAATTACCCCTCCCTGTCGGAAGGGGCTTGAAAGAGTCCCTGTAGAGGGGTAGGAGATTAGCCTGAGTGATGTCTCCTCCAGGGTGGAGGCAGATGAACTACGTTCGGGGCTGAGTGTCTGAAAAT
Source organism: Candidatus Borrarchaeota archaeon (assembly GCA_016840315.1). Lineage (GTDB taxonomy): Archaea > Asgardarchaeota > Sifarchaeia > Borrarchaeales > Borrarchaeaceae > Borrarchaeum. The sequence continues at coordinate 28,379 of JAEOSO010000001.1, forward strand.
CACCCCGGAATGCTCCTCAAGTTCCGGGCTCTGAAAGACATGGTGGACGACCCAGGTCGCTATCCTGAGACCTGCACCATCATCATGTCCTGTGCCTGCCCCAACATTGGCGATGAGGACCTACCCGCTTCGGCGGAGCTGACCTTTACAGGTCGTTAAAGATAGTTAGTTTGGGAGTTGTTAATGTTACTGATGAAAGCCTACGTTCAAACTGCACGGGGAAAACCCTTAGACCCTACCACTCCGGCCAGAGCTAGACTCTTGATAGCAGGAGGCCGAGCAAAAGTGGTAGCGCGAACGCCGTTCACCATTCGTATGCTAAACCGAGACATGGGCTATACTACCGAAGTAACGCTGGGAATTGATAGCGGCTATTCAAAGGTGGGGTTTTCAGCCGTTACCCAGAAAGAGGAACTGCTGGCGGGCGAACTGGCGTTACGAAGCGACATGTCTAAGAAATTGGAGCAGAAGAGAAACTATCGAAGAAACCGGCGCAGCCGCAATACCCGATATCGGGTGCCGCGGTTTGATAACCGGAAACGGGAAGAGGGTTGGTTGGCCCCATCTCTTCGCCATAAGAAGCAAGCTCATATCACACTGATTGAAATGATTAAGACCCTGGTACCCGTCATCCATACCGAACTGGAGGTAGCTACCTTTGATACCCAGTTGCTACAAAACCCGGAAATCTCGGGGGTCGAATATCAACAGGGGACGTTGCAAGGTTACCATATACGAGAGTACCTGCTGGAAAAATGGGGACGGAAGTGCGCCTATTGCGGAAAAACTGGAGTGCCACTTCAGGTGGAACATATCATCCCCAAGTCACGGGGTGGCAGTGATCGGGTCTCGAACCTCACCCTGAGTTGTAGCTGCTGCAATCAGCAAAAAGGTGATCGCACCGCCGCCGAGTTCGCCCACCCTGAAATCCAACGACAGGCGAAGACATCAATGAAAAGCGCGACTTTCATGAATCTGGTCCGATGGCAACTGGTTAACGACTTGGAGTGCAATCACACGTACGGCTACCTCACCAAGAAACGACGGATTGAGGCGGGGTTAGTAAAATCACACCTCAATGACGCCTTTATTATCGCCGGAGGCCACCAGCAAATCAGGTGTAGCCCCTTCATGTTGATCCAACCCCGGCGCAACAATAGAAGTATCCAATTGAATAGAAAAGGGTATGGACGCAGCATCCGGACACAACGGTATGTCTTACAGCCTCATGACCTCGTCTCTTATGAGGGACTGCGGTGTCAGGTCAAGGGAATGTTCAACCGGGGGCGTTGGGTGCGATTGAAAACCCCAACCGGCGCTACCGTTAATACCCACGTCAAAAAAGTGAAATTAGTGAGGTATGGCAGCGGCTTGCAGTTCAGCCGCCCATAATAACAAACTAACTCACTCATGGTAATCCCAGGCCTCCTGTACTCTCAGACTTAGTTAGTTATGGAGACCCTCTTTTCGGAGGTGTGAGAGAGAGGAAGAAACGCGATTCTCTTACCAAAATGCGATCAGAGAGTCATCTCCTGCCTCTCTGAAGGGGTTTTCTCGCTGATATCAGATAAAGTTTTAAAAGAAAACCTATTGACAAATTGCATAAAACTAAATATCATCAATGAGGGAAATCATAATGACTTATGATACCATGAAGGAATATAGAACATCCAGCAAAGTTACAGGTCCGCTTCTTTTTGTTGAAGGTGTATCAGGTGTAGGATATGCTGAAATTGTTGAGGTAGAAACACCATCAGGCGATAATCGACGCGGTCAAGTGCTTGAAGTAGCAGAAGGCCTTGCTGTAGTTCAGGTTTTTGAAGGAACTTCTGGTTTAGACACGTCAGTTACGTCTGTGAGATTTCTTGGTGAGACGCTCAAACTACCCGTCTCGGCTGATATTCTGGGACGTGTGTTTGATGGCAGTGGAGAACCAATAGATGGCGGTCCTAAAATTATTCCTGACGACCATTTCGACATTACAGGCGCACCAATTAATCCGGACGCACGTACCTACCCAAGAGAATTCATTCAAACTGGGATCTCAACGATAGATGGATTAAACACTCTCGTTCGTGGTCAGAAACTTCCACTATTCAGTGGTGCAGGGCTCCCGCACAATTATATTGCGGCTCAAATTGCGCGTCAAGCTCGTGTGCTAGGAGAAGCGGAAGATTTTGCTATAGTGTTTGCCGCCATGGGAATCACATACGAAGAAGCAGCTTTCTTCCGTAAAGACTTTGAGGGAACTGGTGCATTAGAACGTGTTACGCTCTTTCTGAATCTAGCTGATGACCCTGCAGTTGAACGTATAATCACACCACGTGTAGCACTAACTTGTGCAGAGTATCTCGCGTATGAACAAGATTATCAGGTATTGGTTATTCTTACAGATATGACTAACTATTGTCTCCACGGCAAGTCAAGGATATTTCTAGAAGATGGAACAATTACTACGATCGGTGAACTTGTTGAAGCAATTAAAGCGGGTAATCTCGATTTAAAAGATATTCGTGTTGCTACGTTAGATATGAATTATAAATTGAACTATAGATCAGTAATTGATGTGCAAAAAATTCCATCGCCAAGAAAGCTTCTGGTGATAAAAACCCGTTCAGGTGGGGAAGTAATTGTCACTGGAGATCACAAAATACTCGTAGACATGATAGAAGGTCCGAAGATGATTCCTGCTGAGGAATTAGAAATAGGACAAGAAATCTACTCCGTGAATCGCTTAGATGTAGATGCCAATACTGAAGATCTACCTTCATTGCTTGAAGTTTTGCAAGATTCTCCAGAACGTTTTTTCGTAACCTTTTCTGATAAAGACATAAGTGAGAGCATTAATAACGCGTTAAAAAATAAACATGGTAGTCTTGGTAAAGCATGTGAATTACTCGATTTAAAATACAACCGTATTACTGATAATTATGAAAAAAGAAGATACACGGTTGACGAACTGGGTAGAATAGGCAAAGCGCTTTCCTGGGAGAAATACCAGTGGAAATTGCTTTCATCTAAGATTGATAAGATTGGTGCAGGTAAGAAAAGAACTGATTTAGCAAAAGGTTTTGATCTTTATACTGATGATTTCTTCTACTTTCTCGGTTTCATAGCTTCAGATGGAACTGTTGGGATTTATGAAAATAAACGAAAAGATGGTAGCCTAAAAGGTTATACATACAAAGTTGGATTTGCCAATAAAATCAAAGATGTCGTTGTAAATACCAAAAAACTGGTCCAAAAATACATTCCTTCATTTGATCCGTCTTTACAACAAAACCAAAACGGCGTTTGGATTTGTGATACCAGTAATTTATTCCTAATGCGGTTAATAGAGATTTTCGGTGTTAAAGGCAGAGTAAAGGATGAAGAATGCTATTACCCCATCTTTAAACTCCCCGAGAACCTTATTGCGAGTTTCTTGCAAGGATATTTTGATGGTGACGGAACCGTACCACGTAAAGAAAAAGCTGTAAAGTTCGCTGTAGGTAAATTACCAGATTCTTTAGCACCAGGTTATCCTCCTGAGCAGAGTAAAGAGAGGGCTAAAAACATTCAGCTACTGCTAAAAAGGCTTGGAATAGCCTCAAAAATATTAAAACGTGATACAACGAGTATAAAACCCGGCGACGAAAAAGGAACAAGTATAATTTATGATGTAGTAGTTAGAGGTAAACGGGATGTTCTCAAATTCATCGAGAATATTAACTCCAGACATCCAGAAAAGAGTGAAAAACTCAAAAAATTAGCAAGAGAATTAGAATCGATTCCTGATGTAACAACAGACTTCGAAAAAGCACCGTTAATCTCTGGTTCGTTGATTAAAAAGACGCGTGAGCATTTAAATCTACCTCAAACTTTCTTTGGCACATCTAGTCGGATTAGTGAAATTGAAAGTGGTAAAAAACGGCTGGGGAATTTTGATTTATTACAAATGGCAGATAAAGTTGTAGAAGTTTATTTCAGTAATCCTGGACATCATAATATCAACGAATTGCATGATATGGAGAGTTTTGGCAGTGGCGACTTCATTCTTGATAAAATCGTAGAAATTGAAGAAATAGAATCTGACTCAGATTTTGTCTATGATATAACCATGGCTGAGGTTATGATCGGAAATGAATTGGGTTCTCGTAAATCAGTAGGGTTCCGCGACAAAACTCATCGATTCGTTACTGATAATGGGTTAGTTGTTTCTAACTGTGAAAGTTTACGAGAGATCTCCGCTGCCCGCGAAGAAGTTCCAGCTAGAAGAGGTTACCCAGGGTACCTCTATACCGACCTCGCAAGTATTTACGAACGGGCAGGGAGAATTACAGGAAGAAAAGGAACAATAACACAGATGCCTATTCTTACAATGCCCAATGACGACATCACACATCCCATACCCGACTTAACAGGCTATATAACCGAAGGACAGATTTACGTTGATCGTGGTCTACATAGAAGAGGTATTTATCCTCCAATCGATGTTTTACCTTCACTATCACGCTTGATGAAGGAAGGTATTGGAAAAGGACTAACACGTGAAGACCATAGAGAAGTTGCTGACCAATTGTATTATGGTTACTCTGAAGGAAGAGATCTGCGAGAACTAGTAGCAGTAGTAGGCGAAGAAGCGCTTACAGAGAGAGATAGAAGATACTTAGAGTTTGCCGAGCGTTTTGAGCGGGAATTCACAAGCCAACGGATGGATGAGGATCGTTCAATCGATGATACATTAGATATAGGGTGGGAACTTCTTGCAAAATTACCCGAAAAGGAACTCAAGAGGATCGATCCTGATACAATTAAAAAATGGCATCCTTCATATCGCGCGCGCTAAAAATAAGATATTCTTAAGCTACATCCTTTCCTTTATAGTAGGATCGTGGAGGAAAAGTAAATGAGTGAACTTATGTCGGGCATCCGACCCACTAGAATGGAATTATTATCTTTAAAGGACAGACAGTCACTTGCCGTGAAAGGCCACGGACTTTTGAGTGAAAAAATGGATGCTCTCATACTAGAGTTTTTTGCAATTCTTGAAGATGTTAAGACGGCACGAGCATCACTCTCTGAAATGCTTGCAAGGGCATTTAAGTTTCTAATGGAAACGAAAATGGTTTTAGGGGCGATTAAACTTAAGGAAATTGCTACGGCGGCGCCAAGTCTCTTTAAATTAGAGGCCGAGACGCGCAATCTGATGGGTGTGAGGGTTCCTGTCTTACATCTTGAGAAAAAACTCGATGAATCCGAAAAAATACCCTTTTACGGATTTGTAGACACACCGACAGTGCTAGACGAATCGGTAACTCTTTTCCAGAAGATACTTGAAAAAATAACAAAATATGCCGAAGTTATCGCAACAATGGAACGGCTAGCCGACGAGATCATAAGTACTAAGCGACGGGTCAATGCACTTAATTATGTGATTATTCCTCGTCTCGAAACTACCATTAATTTCATAGAACAATATCTAGAGGAAAGAGAACGCGAATCATTTGTTAGAATGCGTCACATAAAACGATTATTAGAAAAAAAGGGAGTTAAAGAAAAAAGTAGCGTATAAACTGATAGCATATTATCAATCATAAATGAACTTTCTTTTTGAAAGTCTCCGAAAATCAGATCATACGTCTAGTAATAAAAGGGGAACTTCATTTTTTAAACAAAACCAAAAAGAAACTTTACCGTTCCTTTCATAATAGCATCTATTTCTTAGCCAGATAGTGTCTATCCATTCACGAGAACGTATGTGTAGTTCACGCTAGGACGGCTGAGCGGGATACCTGTCGCCATATAGGGGACAGGCTTTATGTGCTAAACTACCACCGTTCCCCAAATCATATATATGTTTCCTGCTTTACAATTGCCGCGCCTTGATTGTTCCCTAGGCGGATTGAGGCAACTCGTGAGGTAGGGCATGATGGCTACAGATTGGTATCATTAGGCATAACAGCAATAAAATTTACATTACCCCATTGAGAATACTTTAAATGATACGAACAATATACTAAATGGAATTGAACATACAAGCCTTTGAGGACTAGTTTAGATCCACACTAAGCCGTTGAATCTATCCAAGACGCAAAAAGGTACAATTAATTCAAAAACACAAGGGTTTAGGAGACAGACAGGAGTGTCATCTTTGGAAGACAAAGCCATGAAGGTCATTCTAGATACTGGAGTGCAAGGCATATTACAGTCTGATCTTTGGAAAAAGCTGGAAACTACAAGCCGAGAGGGCTCAAGACTAGCTGTACGCTTGGAAAAGACTGGGTTGGTTAAGCGGGTAAAAGAATTAGTTGATGGAAGATGGACCTTCCGACTTTATGCAATCTCAGATGCCTTAAAAACTAAATCGGGAAATACTCTTGAAGGCTGTCCGTGTTTTAAATGTGCAGATCTGGCGAGATGCGGAAACCTTCAATCAATATCCCCTGTTTTCTGTGCTGGTTTGGATCACTGGCTTCAAATACTCTCTAAGACTGGTCGCAGGAATAATTCTTCATAAGATATTCGATAAAATGGGAAGGGGATCTAAATCACTGTATTTTTTCATATTGAATCATGAATATTGGAGATTTTTGTCAATGGGTAAACGGAGGATGTGGTTGAACGAGAAGAAAAAGGATCATTACTATAAAAAGGCAAAAAAAGAGAATCTCCGTTCAAGAGCGGCGTTTAAGCTTATTCAGTTAAATGAAAAATTCAAATTCAAATTAATAAAAAAAGGAGACAGTGTTTTAGATTTAGGCTGTGCGCCAGGCGGCTGGCTAAAAGCGATTAAAAACCTTGTAGGTGAAAAAGGTATAGTTGTAGGAGTAGATTTACAACCTATAACTCCAATCCCCCAAGTAAAGTTTGTTTTAGGCGATATCACGGACGAAAATACCATAGCTGAAATTAAAGAATATAATTCTAGTTTTGATGTAATTACCTCTGATTGCAGCCCCAATGTAAGCGGAAACTGGGAAGTGGATCATGCCCGACAAATTTATCTGGCTGAGATGTCGCTAGAAATTTGTCAACAACTTCTTTGTGAGGGAGGTAATTTCGTAGTTAAAGTTTTTCAAGGAGAACTCTTTGAAGATTTCATTGAAAAAATGAAACAAATGTTTGAGAAGGTAATTATAAGCAAACCCGATGCTTCGAGAAAAAGGAGTTCAGAAATATACGTAGTTGGTCGCCAGTATGACCCCAAATATTCTTGAAAATGTCAAGGCAAAAATTTACTCAGAATTTTATCAGCGAGCCTTAGACGATATAATAATTTATGAACGCGAATCTAGTGATTTAGTTGATCTTTCGCTGCTAGTTGGTTTATGTAGAAATTTTCTCCCTTGGGACCACGAGAGGATTCAGTCCAAAGCAGAACAAATTAATAATGCCTTAGGTCTTCATATCAAGTATGTTCGTTGTTGTAATCACAAGAATCCGAGTTGTAATGCACGACAAATGTTAGAAGTTCAAGAAATCCCACTTTCTCACATTCCTAAGGTAATATGGGGCTTTCAATCGGTTATGTTGCACTTCTTTTTTAAGATCCCATCAGGTTCTAAATTCCCAATACGATGTGAACAACATGCCAACATTCTAGCCGAACATAATTTCAGATTAACTCGAATTAATCTCTCGCGCGGATTCTCAATTTTTCAAGAACCCCAAGTTGAAGTGGAATTACAATTTAAAGGAGATTGGGTAATTCACATCCCGTACCAGATCGGAGACTGGGGAAAACTCTTGGAATCAGCTAAAGCATTAGAGATGATGATTATTCAGCCTAGGCTTCAAACTACAGGTGATTTGTATATAATGACACGTCTCGTTTGGAATAAAGAAAAAATGCGTCCAAGGGACGCAGATGAAAGATTTACAGAATTAGTTATACAAAATGGATTTGTAGTCGGAAAAAAGATATTTCCGATGTTCTTTTTGGCTCATCCAATGTTTGAAACTCTAAATGATCTTGTGCAAAAACATCGAGAAGACATTAAAGAAATCACATTCAATTCAATCTTACTTAGACATACTATTGATCTTGCAAAGGATATTTCAAAGGCTAGAGAACTTAGTGAAGAGTTTGGTGCGTTAGCTCACTGACGTAACTTCAGCAGTATATCCTTAAGATCGTCGATGTTGGCAGTAGTACGAAGTGCTGTAGGCTTAAAATGCGTTCTCGTTGTTTTAAAATCTTTTTTTTCTAAAAGATTCATTACGTGCTCTATTTTTGGAACTTGGATTGATAAATCGTCACATAACGAGTGAATATCATAGTATAAAGGAGGGCCGTCTGCTTCTTCAATAATCCGAATTAAAAGTCGCATTATACGTTTTTTTGTAGCGTCAAGTTGTCTTTTTTCTGCTTCAGCTTTCATTCTCTCGCAAAGTGATTTATCGAATAGTTTACCAACAAACAAAGGTCCACCAATGGATAAGGGAGACGTACAGTTAGGGCACAAATGGGTAAACAAGGTAGTAATTCCTTCAACAAGATCTCTATAACCACATGAAAAACAATGCAGAAGAAAACCAAGACTCTCTAAAGAAGCATCTGCTTTTGTATCGCCATGATCAGCTTCAATATAAACACGAATATAATGATCTGTACTATGAACGAATCTCACTTTCGTGCCCATACTAAACCGTGCAGCGATTCTTATAATACATCCTGCTAATAACCTAACTGCGATTTCATGGCAATATTTTGTCTTTAATGGATATCCTCCATACTTTCGAAAGCTTGCCTCTGGATAGACTCCACAAAGCGGAGCCATATCTGTTGCCGTAGCACACAATAAACTTTCTTTTTTCTTAAGGGCGCGTATAGCTGCATCGATGTATGGTGCCGGTGTTCCAAAAGGGTCGACATCAATGACGTCAAATCGATTTCCACTAGCGGTGTGCTTATCCAAAAAGAGATTCCCGTCTTCATTTGATACTTTGACTTTTTCCCGTACTTCATTTACTCTAATATTTTCCTTTGTCAACTCGTATGCAGGAGTACTCCTGTCATTTAGATATACTTCTTGAATTCCACGAACTTCTAGAGCAATTCGAATACCCCGGACTCCACAACCAGTTAATGGTTCACAAAACTGAATTAGGCGTTGTTTTTCTTCCTGAAATACTTGAACTGCTAATATAGATAAATCTCTGTTCAATTCCATTTGAGGATTGTAAAATACTGGCGTTTTTACAAAATCTGTTTCCATATCTGGTGTATCTGGTATATAGAAAGAGACTCTTCCTTCAGTAACTCTGCGTAATGGAAACTTTATTTTATCTCCTTTAGTACTAGGCACCATTCGGATTTCACACTTTTGTTTGCCTTTGTGTTACTTTAGGTGAATTTCTTAAAAGTATTATTAGGATCTTGTGTAAAATATTCGGTAAGAAGGGATGAATTTGCCAAAAGTTGTTATATTAAGATACGGTCATCGCACAATACGCGATAAGCGAGTTAGCACACATACAGCGCTTGTTGCCAGAGCATTTGGAGCGGATGGACTATACTTTGACACGATTGACAAAGAACTCAAAACTAATATAGAAAGGGTCGTAGAACGATTCGGAGGACCATTCTTTGTCAAAATGGGCGACTCTTGGAATGATATGATCGAAAGATGGCGATCGGAGGGAGGTGAGATTATTCATTTAACGATGTATGGGCTTCCACTTCCAGAAGTTATCGAGGAAATAAAGCAATCATCAAAGAAAAAACTGGTCGTAGTAGGCTCAGAGAAGGTACCTGGAAAGATTTATCAGATCTCAGATTACAATGTTGCTGTTACGAATCAGCCACACTCTGAAATCGCAGCTCTTTGCATATTTTTAGATCGTATCTTCGATGGAAGGGCGGTTGAGGGAAGTATACAATTTAAAGGTGCAAAATTGAAAATTATTCCGAGTGCACGAGGTAAACATGTGAAAGAATGCAGTATTTGACATACGAAAGGTGTACACGCTGAACTTTAAGAGCCATCCTGTTGACTAACACACGCGAAAGATATGAGGACGTCTTAGCGTTCTAATAGAGGTTGAAAAAACAGAAATTACTTGGATAAAAGAACATAAAAACTTTTACGTCCTATACTATGAGATGAGGGGTATTTCAAGGAAAGCCACAAAGCGTTCATTGGTGTCCAGAAAAAAGGGAGTTTAGATACCTTTGTCAAGGAGGAATCGAAGATCCAGAGTGAGGCAAAGCAGCAGGAGATACTGAATACCTTTGTAGAAGAGATAGGAGGCAGTGATGCACTCCAAATCATCGAGATCTTATCTTCTTCGAATAAAGAAATAACGGATGAAGAATTATCTACAGAAACTGATCTCCGCTTAAACATTGTAAGAAAGATTCTTTATAAATTATATGACAACCAACTTGCTTCTTATCGAAGAACAAGAGATCAAAATACAGGCTGGTTTGTATATTATTGGAAATTGGTTCCAAATCGAGTAAAAGAATTATTGCTTAAACGAAAGAAACAAGTCTTGAAGGTCCTTGAGGATCGTCTCGCATACGAACAGACAAATATGTTTTTTGAATGCTCGACGTCAACCTGCTCTCGTCTAACCTTTACACAGGCCGTAGAAAACTCATTTCGGTGTCCAACCTGTGGTAAGGTATTAAATCATCAACAAAATGAAAATATTATTACATTTCTTGAGAAAAAATTGAAAGACTTAAAACGCTCAATTGAAAATGGAACCTCATAGCTTTTAAACCCTTATTTGATGTTAAGTGGTTTCTTTTTATAATTAAGACAATTTATGGGGCTTTGAGGTAAATTTGATATGAAAGGACACGTTCACGAATATAGCAAAACCTTTTTTAGTAAAATTGCATGAAAAATTTGGAACTCGGTTGTAACTAATATCATTGAAAGAGCTATATCACGATGATTCCATAAAATTTTGGTGAAATAAAAAAATGAAGGTTAACGAAATAGTCCAAGAGATCCAAACTACTTATGATATCGTTGGAAGAGAGCATGAACTCAAGAAAGTGGTAATAGCAAATCTTGCAGGACAACATGCACTTATTGAAGGGTCCGTTGGTGTTGGAAAAACAATATTAGCAAAAGCAGTTGCATCACATTTTAACAAAGACTTCCTAAGGGTCGATGGTGATGAACGCTTTACAGAAAGCAAACTAGCTGGTATATTCGATCCTCCTATGGTTCTTAAGGAAGGGTGGACCTGGAATTCTTTTGTCCCTGGTCCTTTGACTAAGGCAATGCAAACAGGTGCTATTCTGTTTATTAATGAGGCCAATCGCCTTCCAGAGGGCACACAAAACGTGCTGTTACCAGCTCTTGATGAACGGCAAATTATTATCCCTAAACTCGGGATTGTTAAAGGAGAAAATGGTTTTCAGATTATTGCTACTCAAAACCCTGAAGAATTCATTGGAACAACTACTCTTTGTGAAGCGTTAAAAGATCGATTTGTGTGGGTAAAATTAGACTACCAAAGTGAAGAGGAAGAAAGAAGAATTGTTAAACTCCAGTCCCAATGCGAAGACGACCAAACAATTAAGAAGGTAGTCGCTATTGTTCGTACAACACGGGATTATGCTGACCTTCGAAGAGGGTCCTCAGTAAGAGGCGCATTAGATCTCGCAAACATTATACGCTTCTATGACTCTCCCGCCACAACATATGAAGATTGGGTAAGCAGCGCTATTATGGCATTGGCAACTAAGATCGAACTTGAGGATGGTTTGGAAAAATCTATAGAAGAAGTAATTCGTGAAATTGTAGGATATGTATTGGGGGATTTTTAGAAAAGGAGAGGACATTTCAACTAGATGTCCTTGATGATATACCACAAAAAGAGTTTTCTCCATCATGGGATTTCTCAAAAGAAAATATCCTAGAATCAGAAATTGCTTCTGGATCCAAAAAATCTCCAAAGTCTTATTCTCAGTTGGCAGAAGGTCTTCCATATAGCACGATTTCTCGTCTAGCTGAATCTGCCATTCAAAATGAGAATCTTTCTGCTCTTCTAGGACTCGCAATATGCAGTCAACGAGCTGTAGCAGATACTTTATCCTCTAAAGATGGCGTTGAATTATTTTCCAATAATATTCAGAAGAGTTCAGAAGCGATTCCAGAGTTATTCTTTCTCCTTAAGAAGTCATTCTCTCAAGGATATCTCCCTATTTTTCGGAGATTAACGCGAAATTTCATCATAAAGGCCGCAATGCGGATAAGTGGACGAGGATTAAGAGGAGATCTTAAGAGGGATGCAATATTTGAACCCGGAATGTCAGAGTTCTCCGTGGAAAAAACCATTGATCGCTTTTTGGAAAAATATTCTGAAGATAACTTGCTAACCTATAAGGACATTGTAGGTATAGAGAAGACTGAACGGAGAAAGACAGGTGTGCTGATGTTAGATACTTCTGGATCCATGTATGGAGAAAAAATGGTGAATGCCTGCCTTACTGTTGCGGTGCTCAGCCATCACATGCAGAAAGATGAATACGCGGTTATAATTTTCAACAATGATGCGAATGTCATTAAAAAAATTGATGCAAAAACTGAAATTTCCGAATTGATTGAAGCGATACTCGACATGGAACCCGCCGGATACACCAATATAGAAGCGGCCTTAAAGAAAGGTTTACTCGAATTGGGGAAAAAAAGAATGAATCCACGAAAATGGGGTATTCTCGTAACAGACGGAGAGTACAATAAGGGGGGAGATCCCAGACCATTTGCACGTAGTTTCCCAAAACTTCATGTCATCCAGTCGCCTTCCCAAAGCGCCGCCATAAAAAAGGGCGAACGTTTATGCAAAGATCTGGCTAGATATGGAAAAGGACGCTATGCAAAGGTGCATTCTCACGCAGAGATTCCTAGAGTACTGATGAACTTGCTGAAAAAAGTGTAGTTATTTTTTTTGCTAACAAATTTCTAATCAGATTTTCCAAACTCACATTTATTTTCATAGCTTTTTGTGATTTTGTAAAAAAACCATGAAATTTTGGCACCATTTCCGTATCACCTATCAAGGTTAAGAATCACGATCACGGCTTTTCTGCCTATTAAAAGAAAGATTGGCACAGAATTTATCAATGCCCGTGAAGATTTGAAGACTACCAATAACTGCGCTAAAAAATTCCAAATTTACTGGGGTGATGCACATGGAATGGGATATTCAAAGTGTCCTTAAAAGTGTCTTTGGAAAAATCGTTGAAGTTGGATTCAATGAAAACGGACCACATGCCGACATATATCTTAAAAATCTATTAACACCATTGAGAGAATACATCTATCAGTTTTTTGAAGTTGTAGATGCGAAATTACTACTACCTCGCGATCATCATTTGTTTTCGCAATTCATGAAAGCAATTGCTGATATCTTCGTTGGAGTCGAAGCTTTTCTGTCCGGAGTACTTGATCGGGAGAAATTACTCAGTCTATTACAAAAAACTGAGAAGATTCTGTTGAACTCCGATGCTGCGACACTTTTCCTAGGATCTTAGGCGATTTTTGCCAAATATATAAGATTTGGAGGAGAATAAATTATGGAAATAAATAATCAAAGTCCAAAAATAGATGAAAATAAAAGAGATAACACTAAGCGTTTTCTCTTCTATAGAGAAGATGTTTTTCCAGTTCCCTTTTGAAGGGGGTGACAAAATTTCAAAAAAACTCTCTAAAAAACTCATTACGTCTCGTTGAAAGAGAAACCAGTGAAAAAAGCACTGTAGAAGAACGCGAGAGACCAAAAAAGGAATATGTAGTCAAAATAATCGTTGCTGGAGACGGGGGCGTAGGGAAAACAAGTTTACTAAATAGATATATCTCAAATGAATTTGTAGAAGGCATGAAACTTACTGTCGGGACTGATTTCTTTACTCACGTCTGCGACTGTAAAGGGCGTACCTTAAAAATTCAAGTCTGGGATTTTGGTGGCGAACCAAGATTCAGATTCATCCTCCCAGATTATTGCAAGGGTGCGTGCGGTGTTTTGCTGGCCTTTGACCTAAATGATTTTGCCACGTTGATAAACTTGAATGAATGGCTACAAATTATCAGGGAAAACGTAGCAGATTCCGTAACAATTCTGGTTGGAACGAAAGCAGACCACGCAGAGTTTTTGGACGAGGAAACTATTAAACAATTTTGTATAATAAATGAAATCGACGAATTCATCCCAACAAGTTCGAAAACGGGTGAAAACGTAGATTTTGTATTTTACGAGTTAATAAGACGTATTATAACAAAAAAAATAAGTTTTGGCGGGGTTAAGTAATGTTAAACAGTCTGGCAGAGAATGAAAGTAATAATCAAAATCCAAATTTGGAAATTTTATTCTTTACGTCTTCCATTAATCCTCATCCTAAGATAGAAAAATATCTTGTAGAGACGATTGAGAAAAGAAAATTACCGATAAAAGTTACTAAGATAGACGTATTAAGAGCCCCGGAAGCCGCGGAGAAACATAATATAATCGTATGCCCTACACTTATTTTCCGTGACTTTATGAAAGTGTACGGTAATTGTGAGCAAGAAGAACTAGAAGACCTTTTATCTACCTATGGTTCTCTGACGACTTCTGAATTTCAGCATCAATCAGTCATTACACCAATTGGTGAGAGTCATTATGTATAATAGTCCAACGGTAGAGAATGCAAGTCATAATCAAAATCCAAATTTGGAAATTTTATTCTTTACGTCTCCCTTTAGTCCTCATCCCAAACTAGAGCGGCGGCTTTTGAAGGCGATTGAAAAAAAAGAATTGCCAATAAAGGTAACCAAAATAAATGTTTTAAGAGCCCCCGAGGCTGCGGAGGAATATAATATAGTCGCATGTCCCACACTTATTTTCCGCAACTTCATGAAAGTATATGGAAATTGTGAACGAGAAGAGTTGGAAGAGCTAGTATTAAATTATTCCTTATTGTCTTCAGAATTTCAACATCAATCAACTATTACAGCTTTTGGCGGTGTAAATCATGTTTAACTATCCGACAACAGAGAAAAAAAACCATAATCAAGATTCAATTTTGGAAATCTTATTTTTTTCCTCGCCAGCATGCGGTCCTTGCCCCATAATGGAAAAACGTATTTTAGAAGCAATAGACAAAAAGAAATTGCCAATAAAAGTGAAGAAAATCGATGTTATAAAATATCCTGAGGCAGCAGAGGAATATGATGTAGTAGCGTGTCCAACACTTATTTTTCCCAACTTTATGAGAGTGTGTGGTTGCTATGAGACAGAGATCATTGAGGAATTGATATCTACTTATTTTGCTTCTGCTTTTGAATTTCAGACGATCAAGCAACCAGAAATAAGTTCTAAATGATTGAACAAAGCAAATTAATTTACTCTGGACGACGTTCTGGAATAGAGCCCGTTTGTTTGCCTGACGCAAAAAGTTCTTTCGTTAAATACAGGCCGCAATAACATTGACCATATTCTTCCAAATCAGGTTTAGCATACACACAAGGGCAGATTATATCCTTATCTTCGTCCCTCAAGCCCTCCACAAGTCGACAGGGGCAAGAAAAATACTCATAGCGATTCCAGTTAGTTGTCAATCCTTCACGAAGCAACTGTACAAGTTCTTTATCGTGATTTAACTTTATCGGCGGGAAGTCCCCATCCGACAGCGAGGATATGAAAGCCGCTAGCTTTATATAGTTTGTTGCAACGAAGAGTTACGATGAATATCGGGAGGAAGGCAGGGATACAAGACTCCCGGTAGGAGGACAGAAGAGGCGGCCTTGTGAGCGAGGATTTTACAGTTGTTAACCAGCGCGAATAACCGCGAAGGTAACAGTACAATGGCATTTGACGAATCCGTATAGTGTGATGCTGGAACTGAAGTTTCCTATCACAGAATGCCAGGTGGACGGGCCATCCTCAAAAGGGGATGAACTGCGACACACAGCCGAACGTAAAACGAGAGTTTCCCGCATGGGTTGGGAGGACTCGCAGGAAGCTCCAGCCGTAAGGGTGGAGTAGTTCACTTCCCAGCCTTGATGTTTGGCAACCATTTTAGTAAATAATTATGTATCTTCGATGGCTTTTTTCGTAATGACACATCACCATTCTAATAAACAAAATATCTTAGTAGCGAGATTTCATCAGTATATGCCGAATACTGCTCCGTATTCAGCTTCATCAAAGCCAACTACACATTTTTTATCATCAACAATAAGAAAAGGATAGGAAACATATCGACCGAATTTTTCTTTCAAAACTTCACGTAATTTATTTGCAGTATTTTCGGTTAATTCATCTACATACACATATTCAAATTCAATAGAATTAGCCCTCAAGAATTCAAGTGCACGACGACCAAATCCGCCTCTTGACAACACGTAAAGTCTTACTTTCCAACGTTTATTTTCGCCGGGTTCGCGTATAAATTGTATCTCTGATGGATGTGTAGGAGTGGGTTCAGGTATTTCAGGAGGAACAGGAGTGGGTTCAGGTATTTCAGGAGGAACAGGAGTGGGTTCAGGAATTTCAGGAGTAACAGGGGTGGGTTCGGGTATTTCAGGAGGAACAG
>JAEOSO010000034.1 GCA_016840315.1 Candidatus Borrarchaeota archaeon
CTCCTACAACTAATGGCACGCCTTTATACAGTGGATTATCTCGCACTTCGATAGCGGCAAAAAAACAATCAAGGTCGACATGAAGAATAATACGCTTCATTTTTTCCAAATATGAAGAGAATGAAGTAATCGAATTTATAGATAGGGAGACTAGCATAGAAGTGATAAACCTAACAGGATTCTTATCCCTATTTCAATTCTTTGCTTCTTTGATTATTTCCTCCACGTTTTCATAGGTCCTTTCAGGGAGTATCTCTAAATAATAACTCGCATGCACTCTCTCTGTCTCTGCTAGATCGATGACTTTCCAACCCTGTTCTTCTAAAAGCCCCTTTTTTGTTATAGGGAATTTTGTATCTTCCATCAACACTTCCTGCAAAGATTCAAGACCCAATTTCTTTGTGACTCTAGGAAAAGAACCAGATTTTAGAAAAACCTTTAACCGCGCCGCATCTTTATACATTCTGATCCCATGAAAGGCAAGCATGATTTTTCTTGCTTTTAACTCCCTTGCCTTTTGATTGATTTCTTTGAGCTCGCTATCAGTGAATTGATACAGGGTGTGACGCCCCTTTCCGAAGAGTCTTGAGTACAAAACATCAGACTCTCTTAAGGGCGATTGTCTAGAGAGATCTACACAATGGACGATATCGTGATCCTCCATAATTTTGATTACTTCTCTATCAATCTTTGCCCCTAGACTTCTAGGTTCCCAGACTAATTTTACTCCAGCGGTATCTACTGTTTCAAAGAAGTCTCGAATAACTTCAATTCTTCGACTGGTAAATTCCAGTTGCGGAGGTGTCAAAATGTGCAGATATGCAGATCGAAGCAAACGGCAGATTTCAATCATTCTATTAAAGTTAGTTATAGCTTCAGGAACGGATTTGAGCAAATACTGATGGGTTATACTCCTGTGACACCGCACCGAAAACTCAAAGCCTTCAGGCACGCGCTTTCTCCACGATTTTACCAATTCCATAGACGGAACTTCATAATACGTGGAATTAATCTCTACATAATCGAATGCCTTTGAATACGCGCTAAGGCTATCCATTCCTGCGGTAAAATAAGCCCATCCACCTGTTCCTATTCGGATCTCCATAAAGATTATTATCTTTTATGGATCTTATAAGACTATGGAGGGTGATCTTTGACACAATTACTTTTTGGGTGTTCAGGCTGGAGTTACAACGAATGGACAGGTCCATTTTACGTGAACGCGAGTAAGAGTAAGTTATCTGCTTATTCCACCATATTTAACACCGCGGAAATTAATTCCACGTTTTATGCGTTTCCCAAAAAGGAAATCGTCATAGGATGGTTACGTTACTCCCCTGAAAACTTCATATTTTGTGCAAAACTTCCAGGACAAATAACTCACGACAAGGAACTTCTGGTTAGCAAAGGAGTTGAGGAAGATCTTAACCAATTTCTACAACTTATGCAACCACTTGCTGAAGGAGGTAAACTGGGTTGTCTTCTGGTTCAATTGCCACCAAGGCTGAAATTTAATTCCAATAAAGTTGAAGCGTTTTATGCGATCCTTCCAGAACAATTTCATTTTGCCATTGAATTCAGAAACAAAACCTGGCTTAGCGACAAAAAATCCTTTGAACTGCTCAAAAAATACAACCTCGCTTATACTATAATCGATGAGCCGCATCTACCTCCCGATGTTGAAATCACTACAGACTTCGCCTATTTTCGCTGGCACGGAAGAGGAAAGAAACCTTGGTATAATTATCATTACAGCGAAGCTGAACTCAAGGAATGGATACCTAAGATTCAGGAAGCACAAGAAAGCGTAAACGTGGTATATGGCTATTTTAACAATCATTATCATGGTTATGCGCCTGAAAACTGCTTAGATATCCTAGATATGCTAGGAGTGGCGACCCAATTACAGAAGGAAACCAGAGAACGAATCAAACGATTCCGCACAACACCCACTAAACCACGACCAAAGACAACAACCCTGTTTGACTTCATCGAGGATGCACCAAAAGAAACAGTTAAGAAAAAGAGGAAGGAAACTACCGAATCACTGTTGCGGCTATTTGCCGACGAAAGGAGAATTCTCAACGGAAGAGTAATGAAAAGCGATGAACTAAAAGACTTGAAGGTAGAAAAACAAAGAATCTCAGCCAATATAAGAGATTATATCATCTTGATCGACGAAGTAGAACAACTTATTCGCCATGACTGCGGTGACTGGAAGCGACAAAAGCATCAGAAAAAATTCTGTAAACATATCGTTCGACTATTTCTTTCCCTATCTAAGATGAAATCAAAATTACTGCTGAAGAACATTTCAGAGAATCTGGAAGTTTGGACGTTTGAATAATAGAATTAGATGCAGGTGAACTACACTTCGCTTACCTAGGGGACTTCTCGAAGAAAAAGTTAAACTAAGATGGTGTAATTAAAGGAAGTGTTTCTCCACCAATTGGAAGTGTCCAAACGCTTGCATCATTGCCCATTTTTGAGAAAGCAAGTTCTAGCGCGTCTTCAATGCTATCTGAAGGAGTCATGCTGAAGGGATCCTCTACCAACTCGGAATCTAATTCTGAAACTAGGATTATATCTGCCTTCTGCATCGTTTTTCGCATATAATATGCTTTATGACCGCCTAACTTAAAATTCGTTTGGACTTGTTTGCTCAGTTCTTCAAGGGTTTTATACTCACGCATCCATGTATCAAAAACCTTATGACCGATACCATCTCTGCATTCTGCAATTACTATCAGTTGACCGCCAGGCTTAACTATAGTCTGTGCTTGCTCAATCGCCTTTTGAGCTTGATAAAGGTTAATATCCTTCGGAAATCCTCCCGAACTCACTAAAACAATATCTGCAGGCTTATCTACATAGACTTTGAATAATTCGTCTACTTTTTTCACACATGTTTCAAAGGAAGCGAAAATATTTCCAGTGGCGATTTCAACTATTTCTTTATCTGAATCAAGAACAACACTTATACTAAAATCCACGTTAGCTTTTTCAGCAGCCTCAGTCATATCTACATGAATAACATTGCCATCCAGATTTCCTGTAATCGCATCTGGATGAATTAAATTTGAATGGTTTTTTTGTATGCTTTTCAAACTAGAAATTCCTGGCAAAATGCTTTTTCTACCGCCTGTATACCCTGCATAATAATGAAGTGCTACATCGCCAATTGTAATCCGTTTATCAACTTCAACAAACTTTCTGTTTAATTCTACTGGCGTTTGTAAATGTGTGTTTCCTAGAAAGGCTAAATCATCAGCTTGGCAATCATGATTTTCTACAACAAGTCGATTGACTATTTCTTTGCCCAATAACTCCTCCATTTCTTTCTCTGTCACGGGACGATGGCTACCAACAGCGATGATTATCTCTATATTTTCGTCTTTAATGCCCAGATTGGTTAGCTTATTAAGGAGGACGGGCAAAATTTCTTTGCTAGGGGTGATCCTCGTATTATCATTGACGACAATGCATATTTTGTCATTTAAATCAAATAGCTTATCAAAGCATGATTTGTCAACGGGGTTATTAATCGCGTACCCAATATCAAGATTCGGTATTGGGTTCTCAATACTAGGATTATTCTTGCTCGAAATAACGCCTAACAAATTTTTGTCGCTTATATTCGCATAAAAAGCTTTTTCACCGTATTTTAGTTCTACTTCCACCAACTAAATCGCCCAATTATCTTAGAAAGATCACTTTTTAACTTTTTTGGTGGTTTACGAAAGTACAGTGTGCCAAAATCACATCAATTATTCTCATCACTATTATTTGTAACTTTTTCCTCATCTTCAGGCGTATTTGTTTCCCCAAACGGAATTGAGATTAATATGATTAGAAGGATAACTGCTCCTATGACTAAAATTCCGTACTCAGATGATACCGCAAGTGAAACGTATCCTATGAGCGGCACAGAAAGGATAACTTTCCCAATTACATTCTCTTGGGGGATCCTCCCATCCCAACATTCAATACCTCTCCAGTAATCTGGAGACTGATTATTATCACCCTTAGTCCTAAAATACAGCTTGCCGTCTTGACTTCTATATTGTATTTCTATGATACGATGCACAATATCATAAGATCTTGTAGATACTTCGAAAACGATTACATCGCCTATTTGAAGTTTATCGCTTGGGACGTTTTGTATAACGAGTAAATCGCCAACATTGTAAGTTGGTCGCATGCTTCCTGAAGAAACTGATCGAAGCGGACTTTCAGGATATGTTCCAAGACCTATCTCAATCCCAATGAATATCGCATACGAACCTACAACGGCAATAACAATAAGAACAACGGTCTCAATTATTTCTCTCTTATACTTCTTCATCAAAGCACCAAAAGTATGTTATACAGGCTGAATTCTCGTTTTTCTATAAAAACTCGTCAAAGTTAAAAAACCTTTGGAAAACTGCATCGAAGCCATATGTGCATTAGAATGCATCACACTGCGCGAGAAGATCCGATCGGCAACAATTTGGTCAAATTCAAATATGCATGACAGATTAAGACTCTCCTAAAGAACACGATATAACTCCGTATCACCGAAAACTCTTTCAAGCACACAACGCGATTCTAAAAATGCCTGCAATTCTGGACTAATTCCCCAGCCGTATTTCCACTCCGGATCGATGATAAGATAATCAAGAACTCTTACCAATGATTGATGAAGGGTATAGTTCCCATGACGTTCGGCGTTTTCAATAAGTGTTTGTATATCGTGAAATACATGTTTTTTTGAGAGAAAATCGATTGCTGGATTTCCAACTATTGTGGCGTTTTCCTCAACATATAAATCTAAGTATTCTGCTACTTGTTGGGGCTCATAATCTCCTTCTGAAGTGAAGATAGTACTAACCCCGTTGAGGGTATTGTAAAGCCCTATTAGGACTATGAGTCCGATCAATATTGATAATAAAATGCGTGGATTGGCAAATACTTCAAGAGTTTTTTCAACCGCCCTTTTGTTACGTATTTTGAATCGCATTATTATTACTATATTAATAACAAAACTAGACGTCGCAAGAATAAGTGGTAAAAATAGGGGTGAAAGATATCTCAAAGGTAATTTATTTGCGGATAGTAGGATCATTGTAGGCGTTAGAATCCAAGGAAGAAAAAGTAATACTTCTTCCCTCTTCCTCATTATGATTGAATATGCTAGCCCAACAAAACCAAAGCCGAAGATAAGTGGATTTGATCTGATTGAAAGGGCAAAATAATAGATACCCTGTGCCTCACCTCGTTGTGATCTTAAAAAAAACATTCCGAGCATTGTCTGGAAAACATTTGGATCAGATAAACGTGCAAAAATGAGATATGGGCTCACAGTAAGAATGCATGTACCTATTAAGATAATAAAACGGCGCAATGACTGTTCTAGTTCCCTTTTTCCATTTATAGCACCAATTAGAGTACTTACAACTAAAACAAGGATTGCAAATACTCCAGTTGCTTTTGTAAGAATAGCTAATCCAGCGCATATGCCTGCTATGATCGTATACGTTTGTTTATTTCTTTTATAATTGAGGTACCAGAAAAAAATTGAAAGAGCGATGAAAAAAGACTGTGTAGTATCTAATAATGCAAGTCTGTCAATAGCCAGTGCGTATGAATCGATAGCATATAGACCAGCAGCAAGAATTCCAACTTTTTCCTTATTTAATATGTCTTTACCGAATCTATACGCAAGATAGCATGTCAATGTACCAAAAATTGCCGAAACTGCACGCGCTTGTACGATTCCGCTGCCGAAAAGTTTGAATGAAAACGCTACAAATATAAAGAATAGTGGTAAATTCCAAAAAGTGGGCCCGTAGAAACTATGACTCCACCACATGAATTTTCCATTTGCAGTATTTTCAGAAATATCACAATAGTTTCCTTCATCATAACTAAAACGAGGTAAACCTTCCAAATTCCAGAATCTTAAAATAAGTGCAAGACCAACAATAACTGCAATGACTATTCTTTCATAGGTTAGTGTTCCTACAAATTTTTTGGAAATATGAAGTAGACGTTTCATTATATGCATTCTACTCCTTCGATATTAGCCAGTTTGGATATTTCAGTAATATACTGCAACTAAAACTTCCAATAAAGAATAAGATTGCAAAATAACACATTGGAAGTATTAATAGGCTTATAATGAGAGGCAAGTCACCAGGTAACACTTGGATATAAGATTTAGCATAGTCTAGCGTTACATAGATAAGATCACCAGTAATGCTTCCTAAAAATCCCAGGAAAGCTAGAATGAAATAATCTTTGAAAAACACATCGCCTTGTAGGCTGTAAACACGGGTATATCCGCTTATGAACCCGAGAATCACTCCACCAATGAGATATAGGAAAAAGACACTTGCATATATCTGCGTTATATATGTGACAAAAGACTCCCATTGAATATTGCCCCATAGGGTAATCGCTATTCGCCCTATGGTTCTAATTATTATTATTATCAATACTACAGAAGAAATGTGCCTTAGCCCTTCCTTGAGAGAAATAAATACCATTTCAGGTCATCTATAGGGATTTTTGCTTTAGAAAATAATATTGTCAAATTTGGGACATAACTATCGTCCTTTGCTACCTGATAGACGAAACATAAAAATATTTTCATGTTATATTTTCATCCCCCATCTGGAGGCAATTAGGTGCTTCGGTTTAAATTAGAAAATTTTAAACAAGAACATATCTATCTTCTTGCAATAGTAATCCTCGCGGCAATAATTCGTTTATGGAGTTTAGAAAAAGTCCCGATCTTCTATGATGAGGGGCTGTGGTGTTACTGGGGATTAAAGATCTTTCAGAGTGACTATTCGTTCTACGACGTGTTTTATACTACCGTAGAATGGTCCAGAAAACCTTTCCTTTCGGCGTTTCTTTATAGCCTTTCCTACCATGCATTTGGCGTTAATTTATTTGCTGCCCGGTTGGTTTCAGCAATTTCGGGCATCCTATCAGTTATTATTCTTTGGAAACTAGCAAAGGAGTTATACAACGAGTGGATAATAGGACTTATTTCTGCATTTTTCTTGAGTATTTCCGTGTTTCATGCCTGGTACAGTCGTCTAGCCATGCAAGAAGCGTTATTGACACTTCTGATAACCACATCACTCTTTATGTATTATATGGGCATTAAACAGGAAAATAATATATTTCTTTTACTTGGAGGGGCATTTCTTGGTCTGGCGACAAATACCAAGCAAAATGGCGCAATAGCCTTCATAATTATAGTTTTTTTCCTCGTGATAAATAGCAAGTATCGTTATGTGTTAAAAAATAGAATGTTCTGGGCTTCATTACTTATTGCCATTACTATCCATTCACCCTACCTTTACTGGGCGTTTACTCACAATTTTGATATTTATCTATCACCTGGTAGGGTCGACGTTGACATCGTCACATTATTTTCTGCATGGGAAATCTATTTACGAATTATTTACCTCGCCTCTTGGATTCAGGATTTTCTTGGATGGCCTATGCTCATTCTTACTTTGCTTTTCATTCCTATAATGTGGTTTCGCAAGAAGGAAGAAGATATTCTAATTATAATTTGGATAGCAGTAGTCCTCGTATCTTTCTGGCCTGCGGTCCGGTTCTATCCCCGGTATCTCACGCCGGCAGTTCCCAGTATCTATATCGCCAGTAGTAGGGTGATTACCACTTTATTCGAGGAATTAAGAAATCTTCGCATTACAAAACAGCGACAAACAATTACGCAGGGTTTAATGCTACTTTTTGTCTTTATAACTATCTTTGATACATCGACATACCTTTTAGGAACATTAACACAGCCTTCTAATGAAGATCGATTGCCAAATGCTGTAAAACAGCAATTTATTGAATCCAGCTCTTCTGGATATGGACTAGATGAGGCAGTACAATTCCTAAAAGAAAATAATTACTCACAAAACACAGTAATTGTTACACTTCCGTATTTCATATGGTCAATTGCGTTTTTGACAGAAGATTATTATCCCGCGATCTACGATATTAAGCTAATTGATGGATACTTTACTGAGGATGCAACGAGCAAATCGATTATCGATGACAATGTGTGTGTATTCATAATTAGAAATTACGAAAAGGAATACAACCTTCACAATTACCAGCGAATCAGTGAAATTCCGAATACACATCTAGAAAAGATAATTTACGTAGACGGTAGTCCAGAAGTACACATTTTTGTAAAGGATAAATAATATGAACTATTTGTACAAAAAGATGAAAAATCAATTCACATGTGAAAGACTCGTATCATAAAGATCTAGAAGTTCATATTTTTTAAGATCTTGCGAAAAGAAGGCAATTTGTTATGCGTCCAAAATTTTCTTCAGTATTTACGAAGCAACTCTATCAGATGAGCAAAAAAAGGAATGAAAATCGACCAAAAAGTTATTTTGACTTTCAGAGACTCCAAGCTTTCTATCTTCTAGAGTTTTTTGAAGTGAATAACATTGTAGTCAAAGAAAAACGAATTTTGGATTGTGGTTGCCTCTATGGAGGATATTCTTTTGAATTTGCTCGTCATGGCGGTAACGTAGTTTCGGTAGATATGCGATCTGCAGAGCACAAATATCTTCTCAATCTTAAGAAGAAGGTAAAAACGCTCTTAATCTCACAGATAACCGCGGATGCGCTTCGTCTTCCATTTAAAAAAGAATCGTTTGATATTATTATTGCATCAAGTCTCATAGAGCATGTTTATTCAAGAGACAAATTGCTTCTTGAGTTCCAAAGGTGTTTGAGTCCTAATGGTGTACTATATCTTAGCTTCCCTCCATTATACAGCGTTATTGGAGGTCATACAATAAGACCATTTAATATGATACCCTTGCCTTTATCAAGATTAATCTCTCCTAGAACTAGACGAATTTTGCGTGATGGACCTCCCTGGCTTTCCAAACCTTGCAAAATTGTAGATATCTTAGGTCTTGTAAAGGCTCTCAAATTAGAAATACTAGCAATAGAGCCACGTTACCTTCCTTTCAGTTCTTTTGTCAAAATACCTGTCTTTAGGGAACTCCTTGTTCAAATGTGTCAATTATTACTAAGAAAAAGCTAACATCAGAAACTTTAGTTTCTTTAATAACACATTAAAATAGCGCTAGAAGTCTCATATATGGAGAACATCCAAATCATCTGCTACAATTATTCTTCCATCAAAAAATGCTCTTGCCTGCGCAATTAATGATGCCTTTTCCTTAAAATATCTCTCTGGCCAGTGGATTAGTACTAGTGCTTCTTTCACGCCTGTCTTTTTAGCTAATTTTCCAGCATCTCCAGGAGTAGAGTGTCCGTATTCATGTGCTATCTCTTCCATCTCATTTGGAAATGAAGCCTCATGAATCAACACGTCACATCCTCCTGATAGGTTTTCGATTCTTTCACAGGGACGTGTATCACCAGAATAGCATACACATGCTTCTCGACGAATTCGATAGGCTATACTACTTATCTGGTGATCTGATTCAATTGCAGATATAGCATCATCAATCATGCTTCCGCCAATAACTTCGGTAAACTTCAAATCAAATGTTAGCGCATGAAGAGGAGTTTTCATCAATTCTAAAACAGAGACGGTGAGGTCTTGAATTCCTTCAGGTCCTATTATTTCAAGCGGCAGTTTTCTTTCATTTTGCCACATCGTCCAGATCAAACCTGGGAGACCTGATACATGATCTTGATGAAAATGAGTAATACAAATCCGTTCAATCGCGTTTAGATCGTATTTCATCTGCAATAGCCGTTGTGTGACACCTTCTCCAGCATCTAACAGCAAATCAGCATCAATAAGAATTGAAATATTTACTCGATCCGCTGTTATCATACTTCCGCTTGTACCAAGAAATGTGATTTTCATCAAATCACCTCAAGGAGATTGCCCATCTTTGAAGGGAGAAGAATTATGAATTTAAATACTTTACCAACAATTTAATTGTAGGCTGCCTGTACGTTATGAAGAATTCAAGATTAGAAAACGTTAAGTTACCAGTTTTTTTTAATTCTTACAGGAATATCACAAGAAATTAACAAAAATGGGTTTTATGAAATACAGCTCTCGTTTTAATTTATCACTCCGCCGCAAGAAGACCCCTCAACGTGTTGGGGGGATACATGAATTGCGTGACTTTTTTCACTTTCACGATACGCTGTAACCTTTAAGTACTGTTTCGCAAATATCGTAAGTAGAATCGAGCTGAGGTAACACTCGCCAGTTCTCAAATTAACATCAAGTTCAGGGCAGGAACTGCCCGTAGAGCCTGTTTGACATGTCCCGTTGGGGAATGAGTGATTCAGGAAGCCATACAACTTGTTGAATGGTAGTTCACTTGGCTGATCTATTCTTGAGGATACATAGCAAATCAAAATTTTGATATCATCATACATGAAAAGTATAAATGTGAAATACTTGCAATATACATAATACAAGGGTACAAGAAAACGTAATATTCCTGGGAGCAAAAATATAGCTGTAGAAGCGGCAGGGAAACTTATAACGTATTAGGGAGGGCAAAAACACATGCCTGGATATTGCCAATAGACCTTCCTTTTTGAAACAAATTCAATTTAAATGGCAGATCTTTGAGGATTCAAGAAATGACAAATAAAAATCCAGATACCACAGAGTTTAAACGATTAGAGAAGGCGCTAGGAGAGAGCGAAAAGAGATACCGCTCCCTTTTTGAGGAATCTAGAGACGCAATTTATTTTATCACCCGAGAAGGCAAGGTTGTCGACGCCAATAAGGCCGCGTTGGATTTATTTGGCTATACCAAAGAAGATCTACCCAATTTTAATGTTGTGGAGATGTATGAAAATCCAGCTGACCGGCTCAAGTTTCAGCAAGAAATCGAGGAAAAGGGAGCAGTTAGAGATTATGGAGTGAGGATGCGTAGAAAGGACGGGACGGTACTTGATTGCCTGCTTACTACGACTGTCTGGCAGGCCAATGATGGAAGTACCCTGGGATATCAGGGTATCATTCGTGATATTACTGAGTATAAGAAGGCAGAAAAAACACTTCAAGAATCGGAAGAAAAACTTAGAGCAATTTTGACTGGAATCGGCGACTATATCACTATTCAAGATAAGGATTTAGACATTATCTGGGTTAATCAGCCTACAATGGATCTATATGGAGATATCATCGGAAAGAAGTGTTACAAAGTATATCATGAATTAGAGGAGAATTGTTCTAATTGCGCGTCTGAAAAGGTGTTTAATGAAGGGAAAACGGTAGTTTGGGAAGGAGGGCCTTACAGGGAGTCTAGGCCAAAGTATTCTTTAGTCACAAGTTCTCCAGTAAGGGATATCGAAGGAAACGTCGTGGCTATGGTGGAAGTGACGAAGGACATCACGGAACGAAAAGAAATGGAGCAACAATTGAAAAACTATGCAGAAAACCTAGAAAAACTCGTTGAAGAAAGAACCTTGGAACTTAGAGAGTCAGAGGAACGCTATCGTGGGCTGTATGATTCATCCATAGACGGCATCGCCTCGACAAAAATGGATGGAAATATTATAGAATGCAATCAGGCATTTTCTGATATGTTTGGCTATTCTAAGGAAGAGATTAAAAAAATGAACTACTTGGAATTCATTCCCGGTAAATGGAGGGATATCGTCGCACGAATTATCAATGAACAAATACTTCCACGGGGATTTTCAGACGTACTTGAAATAGAAGGTTGCAAAAAAGATGGAATAATCTTTCCTGCCTCTGCAAGATTATGGGTAATAAACGATATAAATGGCAATTCAATTGGAATGTGGGCTCTCATTCGTGACATTACTGAACGAAAAAAATTAGAAGGCAAACTGAAATCGTACACCGAGAAACTCAAAAGGCTTGATGAAGAACGAGCTGAAGAATTGAAACGTAAAACTGTACAACTTGAAGCTCTTAACAAAGAATTGGAATCATTTAGTTATTCTGTCTCGCATGACTTACGTGCTCCTCTTAGAAGTATTGACGGCTTCAGTAAGGCGTTATTAGACGACTATGCTGAGATACTAGATGATGAAGGAAAGCATTATCTTAATCGTGTACGTAAGGCAACCCAACGCATGGCAGAACTCATTGATGAGTTACTGGCATTGTCGCGAGTAACACGGAGCGAAATGCGTCGTGAGAAAATAGATTTGAGTGAAATCGCACAAGAAATTTCTCTGGAGTTACAAGAATCACAGCCAAAGCGTCTGGTAGATTTCATCATCGAACCAGGATTAGTTGCCGATGGTGATTCTAGACTTCTTCGAGCAGTATTGGAGAATCTGCTAATAAATGCATGGAAGTTTACTGGAAAGAAACACAAGGCACAAATAGAATTTGGTGTTACATGGAAAGGGGTCAATAGAGTGTTTTTTGTGCAAGATAATGGTGCTGGCTTCAATATGGAATATTCCAATAAGTTGTTTGGCGCTTTTCAGCGTCTTCATTCTCCAGATGAATTCCCAGGAATAGGTGTTGGTCTAGCTACGGTGAAACGCATCATCAATCGACATGGTGGCCGTGTCTGGGCTGAAGGTGAGGTGGATAAAGGTGCAACTTTCTACTTTACCCTTTAATTATTAAGGAGGAAATTGTATGGTGAAGGGAGTTATTTTGTTAGTGGAAGATAATCCCGATGATGTATTTTTGACAAAACGGGCATTCAAAAAAAGTAATATTTTGAATGAAATGATAGTAGCACGCGATGGTGTTGAAGCTCTGGATTATTTATTTGGCACAGGCGCTTATGCAGACCGAGATATGAGCATTATGCCAACCCTAATTTTATTAGATTTGAGATTGCCTAAGCTTGATGGTATAGACGTACTACGGCGCATTAGGGCTGATGAAAGGACAAAACTTATTCCTGTAGTCATTTTAACTACTTCAAAAGAACAAAAAGACTTAATTGAAAGTTATAGCCTTGGTGCCAACAGTTACATTCGCAAACCAGTAGATTTTGACCAATTCGTTCAAGCAGTACATCAACTGGGCTTATATTGGGTACTTTTAAATGAACCACCACCAACAATAAGGAGGGACTAGATGACAACCCCTCTTCGTGTTTTGATTGTCGAAGATTCAGAAGATGATACAACAATACTAGTGCGTGAACTGAGACGCGGGGGTTATGAACCAACCTTTATACGGATAGAAACACCTAGCGCTATGAAGACTGCACTTACTAATCAGACGTGGGATATTATTATCTCCGACTACGTTATGCCGAAATTCAGTGGCCTCGGTGCATTGAAACTGTTGCAAGAAAGTGGAATCGACTTGCCATTTATTATCATGTCAGGCAAGATTGGCGAGGATTTCGCAGTAGAGGCTATGAAAGCTGGTGCTCACGATTATATTGTAAAAGGTAAATCGGCACGACTTATTCCTGCAATTGAGCGGGAGATACGGGAGGCAGAGGTTAGAAGGGATCGCAGACGTGCTGAAGAAGCGTTGGAAGAGATCGCAAGAAGATTTCGAAGAACATTTGAAGCCATTCCAGATCCTGCATACCTCTGGGAAAGACAAAAGGATTGGCGAGTAATTTTAACACAAGCTAATCAAGCAGCCTATGATTTGACCAATGGTGAAATCGGGGATTCTATTGGTACTGAGCTGGAGAAACTCTATCCTGATATTTTTGAACAATTCAATCTTACAATGGACACTGGAAAAACTCAAAGAGTGGAGATGTATCTCAAACTCCCGACTGGAGAGATGAAATGGTTTATTGTCGATCTTGCAAAGACTGATGAAGATAATGTTTTAATGATAACTAAGGACATTACTGAGCGAAAAAAGGCTGAGGATGCACTTCGTGAGAGTGAGGAGAGATATCGATCCCTTTTCGAAGATTCTAGGGACATGATCTATATTAGCTCCAAAGAGGGTAAGCTCGTTGATGTCAACCAAGCTTTTTTGGATCATTTTGGCTATTCCAGAGAAGATTCGATCAGTCTGAATGTAATGGAATTATATGTTAGTACGGCTGACTTAGCTAAATTTCAGCAAGAAATAGAACTAAATGGATCCGTTAGAGACTATGAAATTAAACTCTGTAAGAAGGACGGAGAAGAGATGGATTGCCTAGTCACTTCGACTGTGCGCCAAGCAAGTGATGGAAGCATCCTAGGGTATCAGGGTATTGTCCGTGATGTTACAGAGCATAAAAGGGCTGAGGATGCACTTCGTGAGAGTGAGGAGAGATATCGATCCCTTTTCGAGGATTCCAGAGATGCAATCTACATCATCAGCCGAGAGGGCAAGTTCATTGACATAAATCAATCAATGTCGGAACTCTTTGAATATACTGGGGAAGAAATGGTTAATCTGAATGTTATGGACT
>JAEOSO010000113.1 GCA_016840315.1 Candidatus Borrarchaeota archaeon
CTTATTTTGTACCTAACACTGCTATTGACTTAGTTTTGAGTTTACCAAACTTTTCTTGGCATCCCTGGCGTTCTTGGCGGTGGCAGTAGCTATCTTTTTCAACAGCTATTGATACCCCTCGTTTTCTCCGTTTTTAAAAAACAATAATCAAAAAACTAAAAAATATGAGGTGATTTGAATGTTTGATGGTGTAAAAGTTGTCTTAAACCCCGACGATTTACCAGCGAAATGGTATAATGTATTGGCGGACCTTCCAGCACCCCTCTCTCCTCCGCTACACCCTGTAACGAAAGAACCTGTAGGTCCTCCTGATCTAGTACCTCTATTTCCTGTTGCACTTTTGCAACAAGAGATGTCTCCAGAAAGATACATTCCTATTCCTGAAGAGGTACAAGAGGCTTACAGGCGAATGGGTCGGCCAAGCCCCCTTTATCGGGCAAAGCGGCTTGAGGAGTATTTAGACACGCCAGCAAAGATCTTTTATAAACGCGAAGACCTAAGTCCAACAGGAAGTCATAAGCCTAATACGGCTATCGCCCAAGCATATTTTGCAAAGCAAGAAGGTGTAGAAAAATATTGCACGGAAACTGGTGCCGGGCAATGGGGAAGTGCACTCTCCCTTGCATGTTCCATGTTTGACATAAAGTGCAGGGTGTACATGGTCGGCGTCAGTTATGACCAGAAACCATATAGACGCATATTGATGCAGACTTATGGCAGCGAAGTCTTCCGAAGTCCGTCACAGAACACCGAAGTTGGACGAAATACTTTAAAGGAAAACCCTGATCATCCAGGAAGTCTTGGTCTAGCAATATCTGAAGCAGTGGAAGATGCCATTAAAGATGAAACAATAAAGTACAGTCTAGGAAGTGTGCTCAATCACGTTCTGCTACATCAGACGATTGTAGGATTGGAAGTTAAAAAACAGTTTGAAGAGATTGGGGAATACCCCGACATGATGATAGGTTGTGTTGGAGGCGGCAGTAATTTCTCAGGGTTCTTTTATCCATTTGTTCCAGACAAGTTGAAAGGAAAGGATATTCGATTTATTGCAGTCGAGCCAAAGGCCGTGCCAACATTGACTAGAGCACCTTACGCCTACGATTACGGAGATACTGGTCAGTTAGCTCCTATCGTGAAAATGTACACTCTTGGACACAAGTTTGTCCCACCACCACTCCACGCTGGAGGATTACGATATCACGGCGACGCTCCTTCTCTATGTTTACTTCAAAAAGAAGGCGTTGTTGAATCTGTTGCATATCATCAAAGAGAAACCTTTGAAGCAGGAGTGATCTTTGCAAAAACTGAGGGACTCGTTCCAGCACCAGAAACTAACCATGCTATTTTAGCCGCGATCAAAGAAGCTCAAAAATGTAAGGAAACTGGCGAGTCAAAGGTGATAGCTTTCAATTACTCAGGTCACGGTCATTTCGATCTTAAAGGATACGAAGAATATCTCGCTGGTAACTTGATTGACTACGAAATGCCACAAGAAGTGATCGATAAATCGCTCGAAGTTTTGCCAAAGGTATAATCTCTTTTTCTTTTTTTCTTTTTTTTAGTTGGTCATCAAAAACCGATATTAATTGAAGTTTCACAGAAATAGTTTACAAGTTTTAATGGCATTGAGATGTATTTTTCCATGATTTAGAGAAAAATTTTTGTGCAATGCTTTTCATGCCTAGAGTTAGTTGATTTATATAGTAAAATTTGCTTTAATCCTTAACGTATTGAAAACTATTGGAGTAGTGAATCGTATGGCTAGACCATCTGGTGGAATTTTGTTAGCTGCATGGGTACTAGTGATTATCGGTGCAATCCTTATGATTGTCCTTGGTGCGCTGAGTTTCGTGGGAATCGGTATCGGTGTGTTCCCAGATACTCTAGGCGCTCTTGGCGCATTAATTGGAGCAGCTGTATCAATAATTATCGGTATTTTAATTATTGTTCTCCGCGTTGCAGATCAGTTAGATGAATGGGTATGGATAATACTTGCACTAATCCTAGGGATCATTGTACTTGATCTCGGTGGATTACTCGTTATAATTGGAGCGATTCTTGCGATCATTGCAAAAGTAGCATAATTTATCCTATCTCCCATATTTTTTCTCTTTTTACCGCCTTTTTTTAAAAAATAACCTTTTCCTACTCTTCATTCTTCGTCTTGAGTTTCATTATCTCCTGGTCGATATTTTCTTCTCGCAATCCCCAATATCCCCGCTACAAAAAAGGGTAATGGGATGAATACAAACGATGGAGGATCTGAAACACCTACGCCGTTAAGGATTACGAAAAGAATCGAATTGGAGGCTAAAAAAATGAGAACGCCAAATAAAGGAGAAATTAAGAGATAGATAATGTCTTGCATTTTTAAAGAATCGAATTTCAGGGTATCGTATTTTGGTATCAGTTCATATATTAGCCCTGTAAAAACCAACGTAATTATTACTATAATATATTCCATGAGGTCACTATTCCAAGTTTTATGAATAATTGTAAGGTTTCTCAATGTCATTAATTGCTTGAATTAACTGGTATGAATTGATAGAAATTATACTTTTTTTAATATATATGTCAAACAAAAAAAGGAAAGGATGTGATTTAGACTAGAGCATCAGAATAATGAGAGGAGGTAAATATCCGGCTATTAAACCTAGAGCCGCTATTATATACGAAATAATTAACCAGATGACGATGATAATCACTACGCAGACGACAGTACCAAGAATCCCTGTTCCCACATCGGAAAATTTAAGCCAAAAGTGACGAAGTGAAAGAAATATTACTATAAAGAGTGCAATAACGGCAATGGCTAGAGTATAACGACCAAGCGGCAATAATCTAGTGATTACGATCCATACAACAGCAGCTACAATTCCGGTAATTATTGCTGAGCCCCATGAATACTTGTACCTCGAATATCCCCATAACCAACAAGTTATAGCTACGGAAACAGCCACTATAACTATGAAGACTATAAGATCGATGAGAAACGCTAAATTTAACTGCATCATAGTTCCTCCTTCGGATCGAAAATTTAGTTTTATACTCTCGAAGAGCTTCCTTAAAAACTTTTCAGGATTAGATAAAACTCACTATAGATTTTTCGGACTAATTATTTGATTGTAACTTTAATAGGAGCGGTCTATCTTTATCGAATGATGCGATTCAGCAACTACTTAACTGTTGTAACTAAGTAAATACCTGTCAAAACAAGCATCGTTCCCGCAACAACCATCAACGTTATTGGTTCGTTTAAGAATATCGCTGCAAAGATTATCGTGTATATAGGAACTATCAATATTGATACACTGGCTTTCGCCGTCTCGATTCTACGGAGAATTAAGAACCATAAAACATAACCTATTCCAGAAATGCCCAAACTGAAGTACAGTATCAAAAGAAATCCAATCAGAGATACAGCGAATAGCGACTGCATGTTTCCAAAAATAAGTGCGAATGGAATCAAGACTATAATGGTGAATGGTACGCTTAATGTAATTGTTTGTAATCCTCCGTACTTCTTAACATACTTCCTGGCAAGAAGAGATTGGATGGACCACGCAAAAGCAGAGAGTATTAATAGTAAATCTCCAACAAATTGTTCTGAAAGAACTAATGAGGATAAGTCACCATTCGTTACTACTACCAGCATTCCAATTACTGCCGCAGAAATTCCAAGGAGTTGTTTTACACCGGTTTTTTCGTTTAAGAAAAGATGTGCTAAAATGGCGATAAACATAGGATGCAGATTTGTTAATAATGCAGCATTTACAGCGAAACTTAAACTGACTCCAAACAAAAACAATAAGCCAAATATTGCAATCGTGGCACCGATTGCGAGAAAACGCAACCAGTCTGCCTTGAATGTAAGTTTCGTCTCGTTCAAACTTTGATTTCTGGAAAGCATGATGAATAAGAATGTAAATGCAATGATCCAACGAACGAGAGCAAGGTCGGTCGGAGTAATCTCGCCAGAAACTCCCACAAGAAATCGTGCAACAACGGGACCCGTCCCCCATATCGCAGTTAGAATCAAAATCAGGACAAGAGTCCTTCTATCCATATTCTCACCAAATACTTAATATTTGAAAATTTTTTCGAAATCTCTTCATTGTCTATTTTACTAACAAGATTAGAGGTCTTTTTTTTACTTATACGCAGGTCTCTCTCCTTCTTAATAAGCGAAGCAGTATACTAATTTATCTGATAAGCGTTGAGTAGTGATAGTAATTCTATTAAGTTGTATACAGAAATGAATGCTTCTTTATATGGTCACTGCCCTAGATGTGGAGCTTTACTTTATAAACTAAACCGACTTTTACGCTGTTCCTGTGGCTTCTGGAAGACAATTTAAAACACTTTTGTAAGGAATCTTTTCTAAGACGTTTCTTATTTAATATCATTTGAAGTTACCATGTTTTGATTTCTTCGCTCGCTCACCACTCGCGCAAAATCTGAAAGTATTCGTGTATAAACTGCATATGCTTCAAAG
>JAEOSO010000035.1 GCA_016840315.1 Candidatus Borrarchaeota archaeon
TGCCAGTTCGAAAGAAGTAGTAGTATACCCTGCCCTTGCTCCTTTCCTGTCAATATTAATATGGCCGTCTCCTTTCCACAGCCCATATAGGAGTGCTCTTTGATTACTTCGTGGAAGGAGCATCATAAAATGGGGTAACTTTCGAGTGTAGCTATAATTACCAAAAAGTTTTTTGAAGAATCTTGTTAGTGTTGCACTATAGATGAACACTTGTCGCGTCTTTCTCTCAGGTACTTCTCTAATTTTGATATCGATGTTGAACAAATTCTTTGTTATTTTTCTTATGTCTTCTTCGATACCTCTTTCATTGATATTTAGACTGAACTCTATATATGTCTTGGAAGGCTCTTCTCTCGGATGACCTTCGGAAATGAAGTAACCACATAATCTAAGGAAGTTATCACTAATAGGGATCTTTTCGGGAATCGGTTTGCTGCTGAAATCCCATTCTGATTTCGTTACGTCGATGTCTATGGATTCCGTATCTTTAGTTTCTTTCAGAATAGGGTAAAGGACTATATCGCCTTACCTAAGATCCTCAGCGTGGTACCACGCAGGTTCAAGCTCTTTTCTGTGTTTCGTTCGCAAGAACTTGTCTCCTTTTGGCAATCTGATTGCTAGAACCATGTGTTCAGGTGTTAATGTAACATCTCCAAACTTATTCTTTAGAATTAGAATGTCACCATCATACTCTCTTTCCGTCTTGTGAATTACCCTGTGATACATACCATTGTGAGTAAGTACTCTATCTCCAAGAGACGCACTTTCAATTCGGTTGAGATGGCTATTCATATGAATTAATGTCTCTGGTATTAAACACACAGGATTGCCCACCTTTCCGATACCTACGTCATCAGTATCTTCTAGTTCGCCAACATTGCGAGGATTCCTAAAATGATCCATAACCTTTTCTGAATAAACTCCTGCCACTTTTTTCAATCCTCCTTCAGGATCTGAGGTGTCAAAGGTGATAAATTTCGAAGTCTTTTGACAATAGGAGGCAAAGCGTCGATTACACGATCTACATCATCATCATCGGTCCATCTTCCCATCGTGAATAGTATTGAACCGTGAACCAATTCGTGAGGTAACCCCATGGCCCTTAGGACATGTGAGGGCTCTAAAGTTTTCGCTGTACATGCTGAACCTGATGAGCAAGCAATGCCTTTTTCGTCTAGGTCTAATATGAGTGATTCGCCTTCGATATATGAAAACCTTACATGAACATTGTTTGGTAGTCTGGTTGTAGGGTGACCATTCAAATATGACTCTGGAATTTGTAAGATCTCCTTTATTAACCTATCGCGAATTTTTTCTAAACGATTGCTTTCCCCATCCATTTCCTGTTGAATAATTTCTGCTGCCTTTCCGAAGCCTACTATGCTAGGAATATCTTCTGTGCCACTCCTGATGCCCCTTTCTTGTCCACCACCCTGTAATACCCCCTGGATACTCACACCCTTTCTAATGTAAAGTGCACCAGTACCTTTCGGGCCAAACAAATCATTGCTGGAAATAGAAAGAAGATCAATATTATCATCAACAACATTTACTGGAATTTTGCCAATTGCGGCTACGCCATCAACATGAAAATAAACCTTGTTATCTCGTGCAATCTTCCCAATTTCTTTGATTGGTTGTATTGTGCCGACCTCACCGTTTGCATAGTTACATGATATCAAAAAGGTCTTTTCAGTTATTGTTTTTTCGATTTCAGCAGGATCTACCATGCCATATTCGTCAACGGGCACTACGGTTGTTTCATAGCCTTCCTTCATAAGCGCCTTAGTGATGTTTAGTATTGACATATGTTCAACTGCTGTGGTTATAATATGATTTTTATTTCTTGTCCGATATGCCGTGCCCTTTATGGCAATATTACTGCTCTCAGTAGCGCCCGACGTAAATATAATTTCTCGTGATGGATCTTCAGCGCCTATTAGTTGACCTACCTTATTTCTTGCCTCGTTCATTGGTTCTCGTACATCATTACCGAATGAGTGTAATGAAGAGGGATTGCCAAATACTTTAGTGAAATAAGGCATCATCGCCTCAACAACCCTTGGATCAATAGGTGAGGAAGCCGTATAATCCATATATACGCGGGTGTTATCTGCTGACATTTCCACAAGCCCCCAAATCAATCAACATATAATTTGTTTTGAGACTGCTTTA
This sequence comes from Candidatus Borrarchaeota archaeon, assembly GCA_016840315.1. Classification (GTDB taxonomy): domain Archaea; phylum Asgardarchaeota; class Sifarchaeia; order Borrarchaeales; family Borrarchaeaceae; genus Borrarchaeum. The sequence continues at coordinate 2,176 of JAEOSO010000035.1, forward strand.
TCATATATTATATTACCTCTTATTTTGCTTACGATAGAACCAAAAAGAAGACTTAGAAGAAATGTGTTTGTAGATTCTTTACTTTCTTCGGGATGCTGTTGAGACCTCCAATGTTTCTTTTGTGATGAGTTCGTAAAGAATTGCCTTTTTTTTGCTCTCCATTTCCTTTTTCGGCCTTAAAATTCTTCCTAATCTCTGAATAAATTGTCTTTTTGAACCAGATCCGCTGACTATTATGCCTACGTTAGCTTGTACATCCCAGCCTTCGTCTAATACTTTTCCTGTAACAAGCTTCGAGTACTGCCCGTTTCTAAAATTATCAAGGATTATCCTTCGTTCTTCGGCTTTTGTTTTGTGTGTGATCAGCGGGATAATGAACCTCTTTGCAATTGCATGCACTATATCGTTGAATTCACAAAAGATAATGATTCTATCATGTTGATGTTGCACCAAGAGTTCTTCAAGTGTCGCTAATTTTTCTCCACCGCCGAACGATATTTTTCTTGCTTCTTGACGCGCTAATAAAGCTTCTCTAGCCTTTTTATCACGGCCCGACCTTAGAACTAATTTTTCAAAATCAAAAACTCTGTATTTCTGAACGTAATCACGATAAGTTTTGTCTAAAGCGTCATATCTTGTTTTTTCATCTTCTGTGAGTTCAATTATTATTGGCTTTAACTCAAAAGGCGCGACGTACCCATCGTCTACTAATTCTTCATGTTCAAGTCGATAAACGACTTTTCCTACAAGAAAATCAAGATCTTGGTGAAGATCGTCACTTCTTTCAGGTGTTGCTGATAATCCAATCCTCTTAGAAGCAATTGTTCCTTCTGCGATAACTCTATAAGTTGGTGCTGGAAGATGATGCACTTCATCAAAAATGAGAAGATCAAAAGCATTTTGAAAGCGTTTTACGTAGATATGAGCTGAATCATACGTTGTAATTGTGATTTCGTTCAGTTCTTGTTTTCCACCACCCCAGATGCCAATGTTCTCCTTAGATATTTCTAATCCTTCGATAACATTTCGGCGCCATTGATGTAACAGATTAATTGTCGGAACAATGATTAATGTTTTGTTCTTCGTTTTATGAATTGCATCAAGACCCAAGAATGTTTTCCCGGTACCTGTAGGAAGACAAATTATACCTCTGAAATTATTTTCAATCCATTTGCTTAACGCATCTTCCTGATAAGGACGTAGAGCATAATTAGTCACGGTATCAAAACTAAGTTTTTCCTCATAAGGAAACTCGATTTTCACAGCATATTTTGAAAAAAGATATTGCTTGATCTCTGCAAAATACATTGGTAGCGTCTTAAAATTTTTGAATTTTGCATCATACGTTAACAAATGTCGTATCGGTTCTACATCGAGAAAGACATGAGGTTCAAGAACAAGATCATAGTTTATTAACTTGAGAGTTACTTCATATGACCCCAAAAGTGGCCTCTCACATTTTTTATCATTTCTCCGCAAGAAGACCCCCCAACTTGAGATAAAAAATTATCTTAATTATATTGTTATCTGACACTCTTAACCTTTAAGACACTTATTGAAATTAAGAATGTGCCAGACAAGGGATTAGCTTTAGGAAGATTCACGAGTTGCCATCCCTCTTATTGATTTAATAAAACTAATTACAAACTTCAAGGAAGTTGCAGCAGTTCTTTTACTTACTGGTTTTCCATCATATTCCATGATATACGTCAATAACTTACTTACAACCTCATCTGTAATATGGAGCGCATTTGGATCAGATCGTTCAATAATCTGCAGTGCTATTTTAAGATTTAAAAGACAGTCTTCGCAGTTTTCTTCCTGAAAAGATTGTGCTGCCTGTTTTAAGTATGCTATTTCAAGTTCGGCAACTTTTTCTACTTTAACCGGTTTTTCTTCCATTTGGACTGGTATTTCAGCCTCGGCATTTTTTTCTCTAATTTGAATAGGTTCTTGTCTTTGTACTGGCTTTTTTTCTGCATAGAAAATTGGCTCATCAAGTTGCGAGGGTTCTTCATCTACTTGGATAATTTCTTCTTGTATAAGCCCCGTATAATTTTCTTGAGCGGTCCATATCTTTTCTAGCGTCTCTTGATTTATTTGGAAGCCACAGTTCATACATAAAACTGTATCCAATTCGAGGTATTCTCCACAATTTGGACAAGTATAACTGCCCTCTGTTATCTCGAATTCTTCGACAGAAATACTTTCTACGGTTATCGTTGTCCCAGGAATAGTTATTTGAATCGGTATTCTATTGATACTAAAGCTTACTAGCATATCGCCAATTGAAACGTGTTCACATGACGAGTATGGATGGAGAGTGATTGTATAGTGAAATTTGTGCTGTTTTCCGGATGTGATAATACCTTGGTGTATGAATTGCAAAGAATCTATCTCTGTAATGGGGAACAGTTCAACCTCTTCAGCAGGATGGATATCGCCCTCGATAATGTAGAGTGATTCAATGGGATGTTGTGTCGTGTTTTTTACCATAACATGTACGTCAACAGTAGTTCCTGGAAGAATTGTATTTTTAGAGAGAGTTCTTTTAACGTCTAGAGGAAGAACCTTTTTTGCATTGCTTTGCGACACATCCTCTCCGTCCAAGCAGTCCTGTTCTCTTTTAATCTATTATGAATATAACTCCTGCCAAGAAATAAGAATTTTGGGTTATTTTCTCTTGAGAATGACGAAGTAAGAACCAAGGGTCTCAGTTGGCTCTTTACAATATCCATGGATTCTAGAAGTAGTTTTTAAATCTTGTGAGAAAACCCTACACATTCTTGATTTATATGAAAAAATGATCTCAATTAGCTTTAGATGTAGAGAGGGAATCGTCAATTCAACAATTGCCAATTGGTTAGACGCACTTCACTTAATATGGAAAAAATAGGGCGCCATGCTTACTGGCGGCTTTTTATTTCTTTTTCAACGTAATCTCGATTGTACTTACGGTGCGGGTTCTTCCTCCTTCTTCAGCTAACTCTTCACTGCCAATTTCTATTTTTTCGACATCGACGATATCCTTCATGAATCGCTGTCGAACTATTTCCGCTACATCTACAGTTGTCGATATAGATCTGCCTCGAGCTTTGAGGGTGCAACTATCAAATCCCCTCTGGTTCAATTGAGTGACAACTGCAAGGACATAGTTCATTACGGGTTTTCTACCCACGTAAATCGTGCTAGGGTCTCTATCAGACATTTTTGCGTACCTCCAAAACTTATTTCATTTTTATTAGCGTAATTTCCATTGTACTTACGGTGCGGGTTCTTCCTCCCTCTTCCGCTAAGTCTTCACTGCCAATTTCTATTTTTTCGACATCGACGATATCTTTCATGAACCGGCATCGTACTATTTCAGCGACATCAACTGCGGTTGATATGCTTCGTCCCCTCGCTTTAAGGGTACAGTTATCATATCCCTGATTCAATTGTGTGACAACTGCAAGAACGTAGTTCATGACAGGTTTGCGACCGATGTAAATCACACTGTCGTCTCTTCCAGACATTCATACATACCTCCGTAGGTTTGCGTTTGTTTACATGTGTCCTGACTGCAAACAACTTCTTATCATTCAACTTATATCAATGCGCTATTTAAGCCTAGGTCACTTCTAAAGACTAAGTCACTTCTGTTTTTTAAGTCTTGTCCGAAAAAAACGCACGATATATAATTAAGTTCTGGGACTATCAACAAAAGAAAGTTGTTTGAGGCCGTTGTATGATATGCTTGAAAAGAGATTTTCTAATTTCTTCTATTATTACACTCATTCTTTTAAGCTTTATTATCGTATCTCCTTTACAATTTTCACGTCAATTTACTACACTTCCTCCTGAAAACATAGAATATGATAATAGTCTGAATGACTCTTCTTCTATGCCAAAAATTGATGATTCACTTTTAACAATGCTAGAAAACGATGTAGATAAATCAATTGATTTAATAATCTCCTTTGAAGATGATGGTTTACAAAAAAGTCCTAATCGAATGCTAAAACAGATACTTGGCGATGATTATACGACTCTAGATGTGAAACATGAATTCGAAATAATAGATGCTTTAGTCGTAAATGCGCCATTACGTATCGTCCCTATCCTTGCAGAAAATAATTTTGTAAATGGCATCTGGGAAGATAAAATGGTATTTGCTCAAGATTATTCAGAACTAAGTCTATATAATCAAATTGATTCGTATCTTGATGAAAGTTCAAGCATTATTGGTGCAGATTCGTTATGGAGTCTTGGTTTTGATGGATCTGGTATAACAATTGCCATAGTTGACACTGGAATTGATGATAGTCATCCTGACCTGAATGGAAAAGTTACAGCAGCAAAATCATTTGTCCAAGGAGAAGATACACAAGATTATGACGGTCACGGTACTCATATAGCAGGGATTGTAGCGGGAACGGGTGCAGCATCTTCTGGGAATTATAAAGGAATTGCTCCAGGAGCGACACTAGTTAATTCAAAGGCTTTGGATAAAACTGGGAAAGGAACGATGTCTGGTGTAATTGAAGCGATCGAATGGGCGACAGATAAATCAGATATTGTTTGTTTAAGTTTAGGTGCTCCAGGATATCCAAACGACCCGCTTGCACAGGCTGTAAATAGCGCCGTGGAAAAAGGAGTTGTTGTCTGCGCCGCTGTTGGAAATGCCGGTGAATTGGGATATTTGACTGCCATGACTCCCGCCATTGCTACGAAAGCAATTTCGGTGGGCTCCTCTGTTGAGGATTTAGAAATAGCATCTTTTAGTAGTAAGGGCTTCGCACCTGATGGAAGGAGCGATCCAGATATCGTGGCACCAGGTTATCAAATCACGTCTACGGCGTCTAGCAAAATAACATCTGCAGACTACATAACTTGGAGTGGAACAAGCATGTCTACACCTATGATAGCTGGAGCCGCTGCATTGCTACTTCAAGTTGATAATAATTTAACTCCTGAAGGGGTTAAAGCAGCATTACTTGAATCTGCAACTGACTTGGATTCAGATCCTAATGCACAAGGGGCAGGACTCGCTAATGTGGAGGCTGCCTATCAATTACTACAAGCAGATGATGATTTAGTAACAATTACACCTAATGTGCTTCCAAGTGCCCCTTTTGCGCCTGATGGCATCATGTTTCCTGGAGATGCATTTGCTTTCGATATGGAGATAATCTCGAATGAACCCCTCTCCCAAGTGACTATTGGAGTTACAGGTCTTGCATGGCCTTTCGTCAGTGTCACCCCTTCTTCTCTTGACAGTGTAGATGGGTATGCGACTATTACAGTAACGATTACTGTTCCATCAACTGTGATTCCCTTCACATATTCAGGACGCATAGTGGTCAAGGAAGGCGGTCAAGAAGTTGCATCAAGTAAGATTGATTTAAACGTAAGAGCACCCCTTGCTAGGGCCTTATGGGATCTATCACACGACACAGATGGATATTTTGGATATTATTATGGTGACACCCCTTACAGTATGTTTTACAAGTATTATGAGGTGATCACTAAGCAAGGTATTGATTTGGACGTAGCAACAGGATCCCTAACGGGTCTATCATTAAGTGGATATGATTTATTGATACTTCCTGACCCTGAAATAATGCTTCAGAACGGCGAAATTTCTGCGATTCAAAATTTTGTTTCTTCGGGAGGCGATTTATGTGTTTTAGCGAACCCACCTGGAAGCATTGTTATCGATTCTATTGATATAAATGATGTGATACTTGATTTTTCCAGTTTAAACGAACTAATTGGGACGTATGGAATCACTTGTATGCCGATTGTTGTCGAAGCAGATGAAATTACACTTTCAGACCATGCCGTTACTAGAAACGTTGATTCAGTCTATTATCTAGGTTGTGCACTAAACGTGGAAAGTCCAGCAAAATCAATCGGAACGGCTGATTCGTATGATGTCCTTGCGGTATGGGAGAGTGGACTTAGCAAAGTGTTGGTTTTCGGATCGGAGTTGGATTTCTGGGATTTGTTGATTGAGATCGAGGGATACTCTCATATTCAACTGGCGAAAAACACCGTAACGTGGCTAACATTTCCCTCACGATTATTCTTTGTTTATATAGTTCTTATCGTTATCCCAGTAATACTTGTAAGCATTTATCTCTACAGAAGTTCAAAAAAACAGTTTTAGCATTATGAAAAAGCCCAAAATAATAAAACAGTGCTTTCCCTTTGCAGATATGAAGCAAAATATTAACTCATAAGAAGCAATACTTTTCTCTAAAATGTGACAAAATACAAAAATAGAAACAAAGAAAAAGCTGTTTTGCAGATAATACATGTAATAGTAAGTATATGAAATAGGTGATAACTATGGCTGCTGGATCCATAAATAAAATCACAGGCATACTTTACATTATAGTGGGTATGACCTTAATGGTAATTGGTATCATCATCTTCCAACTCTTCCAAGGCATAATACCTCTTCTTGAGTCCTTTGCTGGCATTACTGTCTTTTCTGACAATCCATTATACCTTTATGCGCTTGCGGCACTTTTGATCCTTCCATGGATTTTCTTTATCATCCATGGAGTTGCACATTATCTCCTTGGTCGTCAAATAGAGTAGTAAAGCAGTACTACTCTTTCAAAATCCTTTTTTATTATTTTATTTTAATGGAAAACTTTTTTTGACGCGTTTAATACCGGAAATTTGCTAAATTTTTGTGCGGAAGAATTTTCTACACATACGGAAGGATTTTCCACATTCTATATATAAAATTATGAGAGATTTCAATCAAGAAAACAACACAACAGGATTTGCTCATATGTCTTCAAAATACGTGTGTCCAATCTGTCTAATGCAAGAGCATGAGTATACCAAGTTAATTAATGATAAAACTGCTCATGCGAGAACTATTCTCGCTGTGAAGAGAATTCCAATTCTCGTAAAGCGTGATGAAGATACTCAGATAAGTTTTATTCTTACGACGATTCATGAACACTGTTATGAATCTTACTTGTCTCCTCTTACTCAAAGTGGTCTAAAAAATGGAGCGATTCGAGTACATAAAATGGTTGATGTGTTTAAGTGAACTTAACGTGTTCATAATCAGTTAAGAACTGTTCTTATTCACTAGAGTTTTTATTTTAAGTTGATCAAACTTCCTATTACTCTTTTTCAATGAACTTAATGGTTAAATCGGGTCGTGAGAACTTTTCATGATGATTATTGATGATGCAATCTAAAAAGGAAAGCATTTCATTCTTTTCTGCTGGTAATTTTCCGGAAAATTTTGCATAATTAGAAACATGATCATTAAATATCTCACTGCTTATTGTCAAATTCTTAATTATCCTACGCTGTTCTTCCAGAAATTCACGCGGTCGTAACTCCTCAAAAATGCCTGCTTGCAAGTCAAGAAATAGTGGTGAATTGGGAAGGATATGTAACGTTCTGAAGCGGATCATATGAGGATTGATCGAGTTTAGAATCCGAGTGGTCTCAACAACGTGTTCATCTGAGAATTGTTTGCCTCCAAGACCTAAAACCACATTAACAGAGAGAATAAATCCCGCTTGTATGGCTTTCTTGCTGGCTCTTATCATCTCCTCAGGAGTTATTCCTTTTTTACATTTTTTAAGAAGTGTAGCACTACCTGTTTCTATCCCCATATATATTGTTTGTAATCCATTTTCGTGTAACTTGTTTAATTCAGAATCATTTTTATGTAGAATATCGAAGGCTCTAGCGTAGCTGTTTATGTGTTGGGGATGAGGGAAGTGTTCATTGATGAAGTGAAGTATACTACATAATAATGATGTTTCGACACAAATGGAATTAGTCCCGCCTAAAAAGAAGTTAGTAGCATGACTGCTTGAGGCTTTTATTCTTTTTAAATCTTCAAAAATCTCTTTTCGAGAACGTACTCTAAAGGAAGGTGCTCCCTCATCTTTGTACAACCAGCAAAAAGTACACAAATTCCAGGGACAACCTTCTGTCACTTTAATTGATACACTGTAAACTTCGCATGGAGGTCGAACTTGAATGCTTTCCGATATAACTAATGTGAATCCCCCTATTTATCACAGATCGGTTTAGTAGGCAACGCCTCTGCCCTTTACTCTTACCCCATCTTCAGCAAGTTTCCATTCCTCGCCCTCGACATCCCAAGATCTCCCAAGGTCCTCTATTTTTATTTCTTTGTCTAAGACGAGATATAACATGCCCTCATGTTCCTGAATGATTATAATGTGCTTTTGTAATTTTTCTGGAAGCGAGTCGTACCAACTAAATATTCGTTCGTCTCTATCTCTATCCCACTGAACAATTACCTCTTTGTATAATGTGAATCCATAGCGATATTGATCTGCACCTTCTTTGTTCGGAAAGTTATCTGGATATCGAATTTTTCCCTTTGGATGATCTATCTTTATAGATACTGATGACATTTTTTAATTCCCCCTGTGCTTATACGGTTATAAGAATTTGAAACTGGTTATTTTCTTCCTGATGCTCCTCAGGAGTAAATGAATTATCCTAAGTGAACTTGTATATAGCTTTTGCTAAAGTTACATATAAAAAAAGAAGCTGAATGCTGTGCTTATTGGTGTTAAATGAATGACAAAGATAGGGCATTATGCGGGCAATCATTTACGCATTCAAGGCAAAGGATACAGTTATCGTCACGGATCTTTTCAAGTTCTTCACCTGTACCTGTATCCAATATACGAACGCCCATTGGACATACCTTCATACAATTGTCGCATTCTCCCTTCGGGCATCGAATTGGATTTCGTTTGAGGGTCAAGAGACCGTATTTTCCGCAGTATCCTAATATTGCACCTAGCGGACAGAAATATCTACACCATGCCCTAGGCACATATATCGAAACTAAAACTATGATTGCAAAGAATGCTAAACGAATCCAGAGGAGAACTGGCCAACCGCCCAGTTGATAGAGTTTCTCGTAACTAGGAGGAAGGAAGATTAAGATATTTGCAAAGAAGTGTGGTAGGAAACTAAACAGGGTAGCAGCAGGATCAATAGGAGCAAAGGAGTTATTCGCAAAAGGGCCAAAGGCCTCTACTATCCCTGTACTACTTCTTTGCAATCGTCTGATTCCAACAATAGCGGATATCAAAACGGTGGCTAAGATAATATAAAGCCTCATTTGTCGTAGGGAGGCGTCTGTTTGTCTTTGAGGCCTGACCTTTTTTTTCGGAATATATGAAAGAAGATCTTCAACAAATCCAAAAGGACATGCCCAAGCACAGAGTGTGCGTCCTAATAAGACCGCAGTAAGTAAAATTACTCCTAGTGCAAGTAAAGGGAAAATACCAAATGCGAGTGAAGTCAAGAGAATGTCATAGGCTCCTGCAACCGTTGTGTAAGGCGCTCCCGTAGGTTGTACAAAGGGAACAATTATAGCTGCAAATGCCAGGTCAAAAATGACTCCATAGATTACAAGAAAAACAAGAAGTTGAATTAGTGATCGAAATAGTTTCATTTTATTTCTAAGAAGCCACGGATGCATTAAAGTCACGTCTTTTAAATAATTTTTTACAGATAGTTGAGTCGTAATGTTCCCTCGTTTACGGGGGGACGAATGGTGCTAAACATAAATTTCGCTACCTTTAAATACTTTTGTACAGGGCATAATGCTTATCTGGAGAACGCGATTTTACGAAAAGACCAATTACCGCTTAATTACTCTTCTCTCTTTACTTGAAAACACTTATATCTGAGATTCTGTAAGAAGTTTAAGTCTAATGAGCGTTCATATCACTTCAATTAAATTAGGGAAGCAAAAAAATGTCTTTAGATCTAAAACCAATATCAGATACACCATTTTTTATCCCCGACTACCGCCAAAATATTTCTATGGTTGTCCCTTCAGCCTTTATGTGTTTAGATCAAGACCTTGGAAGGCGTTCACTTTTTGATCTGCCACAAACAAAACAAGTTTTAGAAGATAACAATTGTATGGACGCCGAAATTGTAATTGTCATTTTAGTGGACACTTTAGGTTATACAAAACTACAAGCAATTTCCAAAAAGCTCTTAAATGTATATCAAAAATTAGATTGTTTTCAACTATCTTCAACATGTCCCACTATAACATCGACTTGCCTTATGTCAATACATACTGGTTTAACTCCATGTGAGCATGGAATTGTAGGGCATAAAATTTACATTCCAGAGTACGATAATATAATCGATTTTCTTAAAATGAGCCCAATTGATATAAAAACGCGCGATAGTCTAATGAAAAGCGGTGTTAACTATCGCAGTCTTTCTTGGAAACCCTCCTTGTACGATTTAATGAATCGAGATTTGATTGCACATTTAGGATTGGTTCATCACAGAATCCTAGATACTGGTCTGTCCAATTTACTTGTTGATCCGAAAATTCGAACTGATATTGGGTATGCAAACTTGATTGACTTGTTTGCAAAGGCTAAAAAGATAATAAAGAAAAAAAAGAGGATTCAACAATCGAAACTCTTACTTAATATCTATACTGGATATCTCGACGAACTCTCGCATCTCTATGGACCTAATAGCCCAGAATACGATGCAGGATTTCATTATTTTGAAATTAGATTCCTCGAATTTGTCAAATCCCTGGAAAAAGCAGGTTTAAGTAAAAAAACAACACTTTTTCTTCTTTCAGATCACGGTCAAGTCCCATTAGACCCGAATAAGATAATTGCCTTTACGCAAGATGAACTTAAGTATGTAAAGCGATTCATCAAGAGACCTGGAAGAAGTGGACGAGCAATTCACATATATGTCAAACCAGAGTTTTTAGAGGAGGCTGAAGACTTCTTCAGGAACTTCATTGCCGAAAAAGGTGAAGTGTTTAGATTTTCGGACGTAGTAGACTTTCTTGGCTGCTCATATTCAGTCAATATAAATACTGAAAGACTTCAAGAACGCTTTGGCGATCTAATCATTTTTTTGAAGAAGGGCTATCACATGGAACTTCCTAAACCAAGAAAGCGAGGGAAAGATTGGCTTGATAGTTTGATGGAAACTGAAATTAAATTAGGTTCACATGGATCGCTAACTTTTGACGAACTAGTAGTGCCATGCATTGCATCAAATGCATCTGAAATTGCCAGAATCATTTAAGCGCAGCATTACTCTTTTGCTAAAATATCTTCTGCCACTGTTGCCATCGTAGAGAATTTAGCACCAGCAGCCTTCATGTGTTCTATTAAGCGCTCTAGCAGCCGAATTCGATAGGCGTGACCCGTGCACGAGGGATGAAGGGTAAGATTAAACACTCGATGACCCTCGGGGATATCATCCATTTCGAGGAGGGCGTCGAATTGTGCTTTCCAGGTTTCAAATACTGACGATGGCGATTTTTGTTTCATTTCGAATAAAGGCCAATCGTCGAGAAACCATTCTACAGGGAACTCAACCAACGTTCCCCCGGCTATATCCGGGAACTGCAAAATATAAGGTCGATCATCTGTCATTAGACTTGAATCATAAATATAGCCCATTTCCGTGATCAATTGAAGAGTATTGTGAGCAAGTCTCCAGTATGGCGCTCTGAACCCTTTTACTGAACCTGGGCCCCCAATTTCTTCCAGAGCCTTGTGCGTCTTTTGAAGTACATCTTTTTGCTCATAGACCGAGAGGGTATCGAAATTCTCATGTAGATAGCCATGTGCGGCAATTTCGTGGTTTTGTGAAACGATTTCGCGTACAGTTTCAGGATATTGATCTGCTACCCACCCACATGTGAAAAAAGTTCCTTGAATTCTATGTTTTTTGAAGAGATCAAGGATCCGTGGCATGCCTCTTTTAACGGCAAATTGTCCTTTTGAGACCCTTACCGCTTCTTCACGCGCACGGATTTGAACACTTTCAGCATCATAATCAAAGGTTAAACAAACAATAACTTCTGTCATTATGATCACTTGACCGCCGCCAGGAAGCCCCCCGGCTTTAGGGCGGGGTTCTTGACTCTTAGTCAAAATATGTTTTGCTTTCTTTATCATTTCTCCGCAAGAATACCCCCAACTTGTTGGGGGGAGGGATGAATTGCGCTTATTAGTGGTTTCTGAAGGTAAATACTAATCCTTTTCCATATTTCAACAGTTTCACGTTTCTGATAGTGGTGTTTACGACCGCTCCGTGTGAATCACTTAATCGTACCCATGTTCCATAATTGAATACGCCTTTTACTTTGTATAGTTT
>JAEOSO010000114.1 GCA_016840315.1 Candidatus Borrarchaeota archaeon
TGGATTAACTCGCAGGTCATTATAGAAAGTATAATGCCAGATTTTCTCCATGGCATCCCAGTCATTGATAACCCCATGTTCTACCGGATAGATGAGTTTCAACACGCCTCGTAAATTCAAGGCTTCCTCGCCGATATAGTATTCTCTTACATAATGCTCGACATCAGTCATAATGGATTTATACTTTGGATAGCCAATTAACGTTGGGAACACACTTCTGGGTTGATCTTCTCCAGCATAGCCGTTTTTGGAGAGACCAGTCCCGTTATCTATTACCAACGGCTTTCCAGTTATTCCTTCTTCTTCCAATGATTTTCCTCCTTACAAAAATCTATAACAAAAAAACTAAATCACTTTATAAATCAATTGTGGTAAAAGTCTGCGTTTTTCAACATCTAATATCCTCAAAAAGTCTATCCACTCGCAAATTGCGATCACATGTCTGCAGGAAGACATGTTTCGAAGAATAGAATGAAAAGAAGTATTTATACCCAACGTAATTAATCCTACAACTAAAAAGATCAGGAGTTCTTATTCACTACTTGTAAGCTTTTTGGGCTTATCCAATTTACTCATCAAGACAACTCGACTCATAGAGACCTCGTCTAATATTTTATATCCTGTCAATTGACTCAATTTTTCTGCAAATGCACGGATTTCTTCGTGTAGAGGCATATGAGTTAAGGCTAATCTGTCGCGAGAGTGTCCAACCCACATATACGCTTTTGGCTCTATATACACACTTTCAGCTTTTGTAATCAACTTTGCATAATCCTCAACATGCTCTAAGTTGTGTTGCTTTATTAACGTTAATCGAAGCACTGTCGGGCAATTAAAACTATGAAGCAGTTCTAATGTTTCATTGAGTTTTTTCCATCCATTAGGAATTTGAGGTTTGCAAAGACGTCTATAAATTTCTTCAGTGGGCGCAGATAACGATATATATAATTGGGTGGGTTCTGTTATCTCAGATAGTCGGTCTGGAACAGTACCATTTGTCACCAAAAAGGTAGTGAAATCCATTCGGTGGAATTCCTCAATTAACTCACCGAGTCTGGGATACAAAGCTGGTTCTCCAGAAAGACTGATAGCAACATGTCTCGGGGAGAGTGCTTCGATATATTTCTTAGGATCGACTTTTTTGTGTGCTTTTGGATTATAACCACTTAAAAGACGTTTTTGTTCAACAAGTGCGCCTTTAATGATTTCCTGAGGGTTGTCTACTTCTATATTAACCATTGTTGTCCGATCTACTGAACTATCATAATATCGCCAACAGTATAGACATTGTTGTGTGCACAAATTCAAGGCACATGTCATTTGCAAACATCGATGAGTTTGAATTCCGTAAAATTTAGACTTATAACAGACGGTATCTCCTACCAAACTTTTGCGCAACCAGCGACAAGTTTTTACCGCGCTGTGACTTCCCACTATATGATATTTTTGTTTTAGAAGGACCTTTTTTACGCTTTTAGGGATAAGTTCGCCAGACATTCGTGTCGCGCCCTCGATCAGAATTAAAAACGGAAATGAATAATCATAATTCAGTATATTCTGTTGTTGAGTTTTAACTCCTTTTCATAAATGAGATGAAACCTTCTCAATAAGCTCTTTTTTGATTAATGGTTTTTCTGAGAAAAGTAAAAGGGATGGGCAGGTATTTAAACATTGAGTACAATTGCTACACTTTTGCTCATCAATTATCGGGTAGTTATACTGCAGTTCAAGAGTTGTCGCCCCTTGAGGACAAAATGTCTTGCAAAAGCCACATCCGACACATTTCTTAGCTCTAAGCATTACTTTGACAAGATTTTTTATCAATCTCTTTCCAGCTTTCAAATGAGATGTACTCACTTCAAAAGTTCCATCAGCAAATATAGCGACAGAAGATTCATCTATTTGCATATTAACTCGGTCAAGCGATTCATTCATCCAACTTTTTCCTAAAATATGAAGGAGGTTTCCTATTCGTTGAATATCTATCGGATGTGGAAATCGTCCGCCTAGTATATAAAGATTACCTTGAGATCGTTTTTTTTCTTTTATCACATAACGGGTTGGTTGTAAGTCTATATGAGATTCAAGCTCATTAATTTGCAGGCCTAGTTGCTTTGCTACTTGTATCTGCCCTTTTGCGAGTTTTTTCCATCTCCAAAATCCGTATGTTGCCCATTCTTCTGCATATCCATTTGATTTCGCCCAGTTGTTTAGAAATTCCATCCAAAATCTGTAAAGATGTTCATGAGTTTCTTTAATTGCATGTAACTCAGAAAGTTTCATAGCTGGACAATAGATGCATCCAATTCGCTCAAATCCTCTGTAATAAAGAGGATTAGCGATCGCGTTTTTCATAAGTATGTAGAGCCAAACATGAAGTGCAGTCCAGTTTTTTATAGGACTTGCTCCGATCTGTCCTGGCACAAAGGGGTTCTTCCACACTCTATTCTCTTGTGCACGTGGCTGAGATTCGTATCGTCTGACGCCGAGAAAGGTTACTACTCCCTCTGGATAGTGCTCTCTAATAATCTGAGCGGTGGGAGACAATTTTAAAAGTTTGCAACACCATCGAAAATCTCGCGCTGGAGGACCAAATTTTTCGATCATTTCCTCCCAATTGGCCTCGGTCTTTTTGTAAATTAATCGATTTTCTATACCAAATTCTTTCATGGTCGTAAACACATTATCTATCGTCTCAGGAAATTCGATCCCTGTATCTGCGAAGAATATGTTAAATTGGTCTCCTAAAGCTTCCATTGCCAATAATAGAAGGCATAAACTATCCTTACCACCGCTATAAGCCACTGCCATAGGTTTTCTGTAACTTTCGCCAATAGATCTCATGAACTGTATTGCGTCCTCTGCCTTTGAGTTCAAAATCTGCATGTTTGCCTGCACTGCCATTTCCCATGTTTGTCCGTCATGATAAATATTCGGAGGAGATGGTGATTCACAGTGCTTCATTTTCACTACCATTCCACTCTTAGTGGCAAGCATTACCTCTCCTGAGATTTTCGCAACGCCTACCCCTAAGACTTCGTCTGATGGAGTTATTACCATCACTTCATCTTCAGGTTGAATAGAGGGATCACAATCATTCACACCTGGAGCAAGGAGATTTGCACCCTTGAGAAGCGGATCAACCGCCCCTTCATCAATTTTCACCCACTTATTACAACCCGCAAGCCATAAACGTCTTGCCCCTTCTACTTTAGGCCTAAACTTCCATTCTTGAGATATATCGAAAAAAAGTGCGCCAATAATGACACCATCAAGAATTATTTCGTTTCTTCTGTCAAGTGCTGGTGCCTTATTGAGCACAACGAGTTTCTTGTCTGGAATCACCTTATGTCCTACACCGGTGCAATACTGAAAATCTATAGTTCGCCGAATTAATTCGATATCATGAGCAAATGCGGGACGTATATCCCCTGGAGGTGTGATTTTGCATTTTATAGTAGGACTTCCACATAGAGTGCAGCTTTCCATTTCCAAAATAGGTATATTGCACTGAAAACACCAATTTAGTAGAAGAGGACCTAGATAAACTATTTTTGGCATTTTTACTGGAGACTCCTTAGAGGATATTCAACAAGAACTCTCTGTAACTTCTTTTTTATCCTTTAATATCTTTCGTTAACTCACTTTGCGGTAGAATAATCATCATTTCGTAATTGTACGAGTTGGATTCTTTACATTCTTTGTTGGCAAGAGTTTAAAAAGGGTAGAAAGCACTAAACCATCTATGAGCCCCCTCGTCTCTATCCTTGTTCCTTGCTTAAACGAAGAAAATACTCTGCGTTCTCTTGCAGAACGTGTTGAAAAGACTCTTGATGGACTCCAAAATATTCAATGGGAGATTATCTTTATAGATGATGGAAGTACTGACGAAACGGGGTCAATAATTGATCAATTAAGTCAAGAAATTCCATGGGTGAAGGCATATCATCATTCAACAACAATAGGAAAATCTGCAGCTATAATGAACGGATTTTACCATTCTAAAGGAAATATCATAATTCTATTAGATGCAGATCTGCAATTCTTTCCCGAAGATATTCCAGCAATTCTTACTGAAATGTCTCAGAAAGGATTAGATGTTGTAAATGGCTGGAGAAAGGAGCGAAAAGATCCTTTAAGCAGAAGAATGGCGTCTCGACTCTTTAATTCCTTTGCAAGTACTCTCTTCGGTTTAAAAGTTCACGATTATAATTGCGGGATTAAAGGTCTAAAACGAGAAGTATTAGAATCCTTCAGATTGAGAAAAGGCTACCATCGCTACATTCTTGCCCTTGCAAAACATCGAGGTTATCGTATAGGTGAAGTTGAGGTTCAACACGCGCCTCGCCCATATGGAAAGTCTAGATATCGAACTAGTCGACTCTTTACAGGATTTGTGGATTTGATGGCATTGAAAATTCAATTCATGTTTTTAGAACGACCCATGTCGTTATTTGGCGTACTCGGCGCACTT
>JAEOSO010000036.1 GCA_016840315.1 Candidatus Borrarchaeota archaeon
ACGCTTAATATACCCTGTGGGCTGTAGTTTGCTTACCAGAACAAGAAACATGAAGATTATTGCTCATTCAGATGACAATGCCTCCGTTGAGGCTATTAATAGAGATGCAAATAAAAAGGAATTTTCAGATAAAACAGGCTTTTTTGGCAAAACGGATTGGATAGATATAGGGATTCCGAATGTGCCGATTATCGCCACCACGACGGTTAAAAGTGGAAAGGTTGTAGCTATTGGAACACCTAATTTTTTTCACGATCAAGTGATACGCGCTGAGGACAATCACACATTAATCCTGAACCTTTTTGTTTGGATGATTTCAGAGTTATAAAATACCTTGACGCATAATTATTTAATCAAAAATCACAAGAGTAACGGATTATGTCTAGAATAGAGTTAAGATATGATCCATCCCAGTTTGATGTAAAAACCGCCTCTTCTTTTGAATGGATTGTTACGAATGGTTTGGGAGGTTATGCATCTTCTTCTATACTCGGTGCAAATACTAGAAAATACCATGGATTACTCATAGCCGCCATGAAACCTCCCTTACAACGAACCATGCTCCTCAATAAAGTCGAAGAAGAAATAATACAGAAAAATAGCGTGTTAAAACTCTCGACAAACTTTTACAAAGACTCGATATACCCTGAAGGGTATACTCATTTAAACAATTTCGTACTTGCTTACTTTCCTTGCAGCCTTTTTAGTGAAAACCGTGTAACAGTACAAAAACGAGTTGGCATGATCCAGCAGAAAAATGCTACGATTATTCAATATATAATAACGAATTCTGATGATGAAAAACTTCGTTTTGTAGTTTATCCATTGATTAATTCACGATCCTTTCATCATACTACACGTGCAAATGAGATAAATTGGGGATTTCGACAGGATATAGCAGAAAATTTTGCAGATATTGTTGCGACATATAAAGATGCACCACATTTATCCCTTCTCTCGGACTGGTGCACATATCAAGAAAGCAAATTACCTGAAGAAAAAAGATGGTATTTTGACTTTAAATACCCATTTGAGGAACAGCGTGGTGAAGCTTATCTTGAGGATAACTACTCTCCTGGAAGTTTTACCGTAGATATTGAACCTCATTCCCAAGAAGTAGTTCATATAATTGCTTTTGCTTCGGATACTTCACAATCTGTAGAAACCGTTATGAAACAACTGAAAATTCAAAAGAATACAGCCTGGGAGACCCTATTCGAACTTGAGAAATACAAGATATCAAAATCAATCAATGACTTTTATGAGTTGCACAAAACTGCAGATAAAGCAGATTGGTTAAAATGGTTAATTAGAGCGGCAGGATCTTTTGTTGTTAAGCGAAGTAACGGATATTCGGTCATAGCAGGTTATCATTGGTTCTCAGATTGGGGAAGAGATACTTTTATTTCACTACCGGGATTATTACTCGTTACAGGGCGATACAAAGAAGCCAGATTAATTTTATCGACATTTGCGAAATACTGCAGAAAAGGATTAATCCCAAATCGTTTTTTAGATCTTGGAACTGCTGTAACTTCCGGTGAAGAGTACAACACAGTTGATGGCACGTTGTGGTACATTTATGCTACCCATCAATATTTGAAATACACACAAGATATCGATTTTGTAAAAAATGAGTTATGGCCAATTCTTACAGAAATAATGGATGCTCACATTAAAGGAACTGATTTTAATATAAAAATGGATGAAACTGATGGTCTTCTTTCACACGGACCTCAATTAACATGGATGGATGCAAGAGTTGACGACTGGAACGTTACACCACGCGAAGGCAAAGCAGTTGAAATTCAAGCGCTATGGTACAACGCCTTACAGATAATGAAAAATCTATCTCGCTTACTTGAAGATAATACGCATATGTCTCGTTATAATATCCTCGCAGATCGCGTCCAGAATAATTTTAAGGACATTTTTTGGAATGAGTATGCTAATTGTCTCTATGATGTTGTAAATAAAGATGAGAAAGATACGTCGATTCGACCGAACCAATTATTTGTAATTTCTCTCGATTATCCTCTTCTCAGTTTTGAGAAACAGAAACTTATACTAGATAAAGTATGGGCTGAATTACTTGTGCCATATGGTTTAAGAAGTCTTTCTAGGGAGGATTCAAAATATATTCCAAAATATGCCGGCGATCGATGGAATAGGGATAGTTCATATCATCAAGGTACTGTGTGGGGTTGGCTTTTAGGACCGTTCATAACTGCTTTTGTCAAACTAAAAAAATATGCATCTGAATGGAGAAATTTCGCTTTTAAAACATTCTTAAAACCTTGCCTGGTGCAATTAAACTATGCTGGGCTTGGATCCATTAGTGAGATTTTTGATGGAGATTATCCACATTTTACAAGAGGCTGCATTTCTCAGGCATGGAGCGTAGCTGAGCCTCTAAGGGCTTTTGTTGAAGACATCCTCTATAAACGCCCGCCATATGAAAAAAAACATTTAAACGATAAAAAAATGTTGTAGCAGCTTCCAATAAGCTGAGAGTCAATGCAATTGTTTTCCACAATATTTGCAATATCGGACAAGAGGAAAAGAGTATGGACATTCATTTGATTGTATAAGAGAAGAAAAGTTCTTTTCGATGTTATTGTTACCAATGGTGTTGTTAAATGTTGGGTTCTGATTCCAACCGTGATTCTTCGCCTGATTATGTATATCCATGGGTAGAAATGCAACAACTAAAAGTATTAGTCCTGCGATTAAGCATATAATCGCTCCAATGCCAATTACTTCAGGCAGAAAACAAAACATCAAAAATACTATGACACCGCCAGCGTTATAAATATTGAACAATCCTGCAGTAGCTAAAAGCGTTCTTGATTTTCTGAATAAGCCAAAAAATGCCAGAAAACTCCCAATTACTGAAAATATTCCAATGCCAAATAATCCTATGAATTCCCACGGGTAATAATAATCATAATAGTAAAACATATTCAACCAGGGTAAAAATAAGCCAATTATATTCAAAAACAAGCCAAGATATCCCATAAACTTAGAATTTAAGTTGATTTTGATTTCAGTGTATGTTATTTTGAAGCCTCCTTACTATTCTAAGATAAAAAAAGACATCCGATATTATCTCAATTTTCGTGTATTTTATTACACTTAGCTGAGCAAGGAACTACTGTAGAGAGGGAAGCTTCCATTCGCTTTAAAAATGCTATGAAGCCTTATATGATACTGAAACGCATTGTAAGAAAATCTTCTTCTTTCGTAAAAACTAAGAAGAGAATTAAGAAAATGGCTGCAACAATGAAAAGCCCGAGCCCAAGCGCTAAACTAGTCAGTGGAGTAAATCCTACTGAGACGATTAGAAATCCTACGGCAAAACTACTTGTGAGGATCACGGACGCAGCGATTGTTAGCGCAAATAAAATTGAAATATACCAGCCAGAGAACGACCTGATAAGCACTCCAATTACGCCCGCGAATGAGAGAATGCCTACGGCTAGAACAAAACCTGCTAAGATTATAGCTCCCGGGATCGGAGTCATCAATGCAGTTAGTACAATGAGGTAACCTACTAGACACAATGCAAGCCCTAGCAACACGTTCAGCATAAGCATCAAAAGTGTTGGAATTGTAAGCAACTGGGGTTTCTTTTCAGCAACCATATCAAAACCTTCTACAGAAGAAAGTTCTTGACCACATTTTTTACAAAATTCATCCGTCGAAGGATATTTTTCATTGCAAGATTCGCAGAACTTAGATAAGTCCATTTCAGGGCTCATACGCTTAATTACTTCAAGGTCTTTCACACAGTGTGGGCAACTTTCTAATTCTGAGGGATATTTTAAGTCGCATCTATCACAACTAGAGAAGCCTTTTGCTATTGTTAAACTATTTTTCATGAGTTTAAATCCTATAACGTACACTAAAATGCCAAGAATTACAAAAATTCCCAGTGATGCGATTTCATAAATAAATATGCCAGATCCAATAATAGAAAAAAGTACACTAGATCCATTCCAAGAAAGATGTAGCAAGACTGCAAGGATATAGAACGGGAAAAAAGTTTTTAGTGAAGAAAACCTTGAATTGGTGTTTATTCGTAAACGATCAGCCTTTCCTAAACTGTATCCAGTTAACATTCCACCACCAATATGAATAGGAGCGCCGCTTCGAAGAACCACCTGTAACCAATATTGAAAGAGATCCGTAACACTAAATGCAGGGAGATTGACAAAGACATAGAGATAAGTTTCAAGTACAGTAAAAATTGCTCCTGCCATTATTCCGAAGAACAAACCTCTGTATTCACTATAAAGCAGCCCTTTTCTTTCTCCTTTTATTACAGTAGAGACGCTTCGTTCTTTAGACCAGTAAAACAACATATTTGGAAGCGCTTTTGTAAATTCCTCTACTAGTGGGGCAACTACAACAACCGTAAGTACCGTAAGCCAAAGTTCAGGGGCGACTATAATACCAATGAGTAAAATTCCTACTATAGCATTAAGTGCTCCAAGCTGGTTGAGTATTAAAGTTGTAAATATGATAAAAACGCCTCCATATCCTACAAGAAACATTAGTTTAATTGGGATATGAAATGGTCTCAATCGGAGATATCCATAAAAAAACCATGCTAATGCAAAAACAATCGGACCAAAAACCAAAAATGCAAGAAGATATGCCTCAAAATAGAATGTGAATGCCATAAGTCCTACGAAAATTAATAGAAATATGATTGGAATACCTCTATTAAATTGTTGGTTTTGGCCTAATAGATCATTTAGTTCCATGGCGGACCCTCATTTATTGAATAAAATAGCGAATAAACCAGAATGGGATAGTGATTAAACTGTAAGAGATAACTAGCTACTTAAATCTATACGTTGCAGCAACTGCAGATTGTCAGAAAATTCTTCATAGAAGCTCTCTTCTTCTTCTTTTTCATCAAAAATGGCTTCTAAAACCCTAATCGTGTTATTTTTTACTTGTATCTTTACTTTGCAAAGTGTAACACCTTCTTGGCTAACTCGAAAGAGATCATGAGCTTTAGTTCGACTGGTACTCGGTTCAACATTTCTGTAAATTTGTTTTAAAGTAAATACAACAAGGAGAGAAACCAAATCACGTATTTTTTCGGGGTCGCCAAAGATAGCAGAAACCTTTGATGGTTCTTCAATTTTCGATTCTATCTTGCTTACTGTCTGATCAATGGTTACTGTTTCTTCAGTTTCTTCTATTAAAGGAGTTTTTTCCTCAAGTTGAACAGCAGGTGCTGGTGGTACTTCTGGTACTGCTGGTTCTTCCTCAACTTGGATTGGTGGTGCTGACGGTACTTCTTTTGGTGGAGTGGGAGGTGCATCATATTCTTCCGGTACATCTTCAAGTTGAACTGGAGGCGGTGAAGGTTTTTCTGGAATACCACCAGATCTAAAGGCTTTTGAAAAGTCAGGAGGTTCATCTCCTTCGTCTATTGGGGACGTGCTTCGATACTTGGGACCTATCACTGATTTAAGTGCTGCAGCAGCTCTTGCACCAACAAATTTGTCTTTTACATCTACATCCTTGCCATGCCAGATCCAAAGTATGCGCGCACCTACATCTAATATTAACACCACATTTCTGGAATTCAAATTGTTTGAATGAATCTCGGCCTCTTGCAGGCTACCATCCTTTTGCACGATATACATTCGTGATTTTTGTTCGTGAAGGAGTTGTTCCCATCTGCCCGTCCAGTCTCTGAACATTGTTTCTCCCAGTCCTTATAAGCTTAGAATTAATCTTAAAATTCGAAATGCCTTAATTTAAATTTTTTCAACCTACCTTTTTACATTTTTTGGTAAATCTTTTAGTGAAATTTTGAAAAAACGTTCAGAAGATTCAAGATAGGTTCTTTTGATCTTTTTCAAGTTAGAGGAATCATATAGTCTTTAGAATGAGCGTCAATTGAGCCAATCAAAACCCTAAATGTCTCTTTATTTCTTGAAATAACTTTTTCCAATTTTCCAAAGGCAAGAATTGTTTCATCCTTATTCACCAAGTCGCAATATAACCCTTCATAAGAAACAAGTTCTGTAATTTCAATATTCTTTAATCCCTCTATTATTTCTACATCAGATAGATTATATCTAGAGGGAAGATATATCGCTTCTGAATTGTCAGCAATTCGTGCTTTAATCTTCACGAACCCTTGAGGTTCAAATATAGATTCCCCGTACTGTTCACGAACTTCTTCTTTACTCCTGATAGGGTGGATGCTAAACCGCGTTCCATCATACATTCCAATATTCCAATGTCTCCGAAAAATTTTTTTTAATCCTTCTGTCCCTAATGGGAGCACTTGTGTTCTAGAGTTACTCCACCTATTTAAAAATTCGTTAGACATCTTTAGAAACTGAGATTGTTCTTTTGTTAATTCCAATAGTGCTTGTTTTACTTTTTTAGAACTTCTTGCGCCGTACACCGTAACATCAATGTCAGAAAAGGCAGGATTATGAATATCAAGAAGAATTGAGCCTATAATTCCAAAAGATGTTAATGGGACTTCACTTCGTTGAGATAGTTGTTTGATTAGGTTGACAGCCCTCTCTTGAAGATCGTCTAGTGAATCCTTTTTTAATATACTCTGAAATTTTTCCTCGGGAACGTAATATGTTTCAATTTTATTAAAAGGAACAGCAGACATCTCGATTTGATTTACTGGACAGAAAAAGAGATATTCAGGGTATTTCTGTTGCAAAAACTTGAATGTATTCCCAACAGTTGTTGCAGAATAATAAGGAAGCACCCTTTCAAGAGGGATCGTCCCGTCTTTCCATTTTCCTGAAGTGTCACTAGGAATATATTTGAGATAGGAAATAATGCGATCTGGAGGATGTACATAGCCTATCACCACCCAAAAGAAACCTTCTTTTGTCCGAATAAAATCCCTATCCGAAATATATCCCCGTCTAGGAATTACGTTCATGAAGTTACACCGACAGGTTTAAGGCTATGTTCAAGGATTGGGAGAAGTGTATCCTCTCTTCGTTCACCTAGCACCATCTGATACCATTTAGATCCATCTTTTCGTGTCACTTTTTCAATTTTTCCGCGGGCAACTACAGTTTCTCCTTTTTTAACCTGCTCACAGAATCGTCCTCTAAACGAAATGATCTCGTATAAATCCTCTACTTGCACTCCTTCAATTATTTTCGTGTTTTCCAACAAATATCTGCATGGTGTGAAGATAGCTTCCGAATCATCGACGATTTTGGCTTTTAGTGTTGCATAACCAACTTTGTTATACTTATAATTCTCAAATTTCTCTTTAATTTCGCTTGGGTCTTTTACAAATCGCATAAAGATTTCTCGATTGCTATACATACATGAGATATTTTTTCTCCTTTCTAAACGTGCGAATGTTGAAAAATCCAAATCAGGCTGCCGAAACATATATAGTTCTCGCAGCTCAGTTATCGACATGGGTCGTACACCATGCTTTCTTCCATCTATTAAGTTCTTTAAATGCTCGTGAGCTTTATATGATGCATCCTTGCCATAGACAACGATATCGATGTCAGACTTCGGCGAATGCAGTTCAACCATCAATGAACCAGAGATTCCTATAGAATTATTTGGTGCTTCTTCACTAAGAATCTTGACAAATGACATACTTTCTTTTTCTAGATTAGATAGAGTATTTTTTGTTAAAAGAAATTGCACTGTTTCAGTAGGATTATATATTTTTTTTATATCTTTATGAAGAACTCCCTGAAGGAATTGACCGTTATAGGTGTTTGGGAAGAGATACTGTGGGTAACGCTTTTTTAGAAACTCAAAACGATCACGAAGTTTGTAGAGTTTCGAAAATTTTATCCCATTTCTTCGTCGTGTTCCTTTTGGCGATGGATAATATCTAATAAACGCAATGATCCGGTCTATGGGATGTAAGAAACCTTTTACATCAAAAATCAAGGATTCTTTTGTCTCAACAAAATAACCTTCGATTGCCCTTGTAGAGTTCAACTCGTGAAATCTCCTTGAGATTCTGTAAATAGAACTGATTCATAGATTATTGATCCATTGCAAAACCAATCTCGCTAAGAGCCCGTATTACCACGACACCAATTACAGTAGCAGCTATCGCAACAATCAATCTTTCTATTGGGTAAATAAAGGCGATAAAAATCCAAATTTCTGGAGGTAAATACCCTCCGAAAAGAATTGGTGCACTCACAGCTTGAAAGAAAAAACTCCCTGTTATTTGGTCACTCATTGTGCTTGTAAACGCCACAAAAAACACCCATACCCAAGGGGTTTCACTCTCAAGTATTCTTTTCCGAATTGGAGGTAAAAGAACAGTTACAGCCAATACACACAAAAGTATGAGATGCAGCCACAAGAATGTGAGAAACGAAGCAAAAGGTCTATTTGGAGGAAAGAACAGAAAACCAAGCACTAAAATGGCGTAAACAATTGTAGCAAGATACGCTGAATATGGGTACACGCTTTTTTTTATCAGTAAACCAGCAATGAATGCACCAACAACCCCTGGAATAAAACCAAAGCCGAGGAACAGAGCACTAGCACCAGGATTCAAAAAGCTACCTATAATGCCACCAATCAATGCGGCAATTGGGCCTAAGACGGGACCAAGCAAGATGCCGAATAAGGGTATGGTTATGGCAGAAGCTGTGATCTGCCCAGCACCAAACGGAGTAATTATCGGGAAAATAGGCACAACAGATAAAACAATATGAAGTGCTGCAAGGATTGCGACAAGTGCCCATGACTGTGCATCCCTTGGAATAAGTCCTTGTGATCTTTTCACTTGCTATTTCACCAAAACTTTAAATAGTCTAATTTATGTAACATTTAACATTACGAGTGTTATAAGTAACACTTGTGTTTCAGTAAGAACACAAATATAGTCTATAGTTATCTACTTATAATCTTTATCTTTCGATGGAGACTCAAGACGCCACGACACTCTAATTATATATTAAGAGCAATGAAACTCACCCTTTAGTTCGTTTATTTGGAGGTAACAGGATATGAGTGAAACAAACGAAAGTGCATACCATGAAAACGTATTTCCCTATATTTTACTGCTACCGATTGATTCTGAGAAACGACACACTATT
Organism: Candidatus Borrarchaeota archaeon; assembly: GCA_016840315.1. Lineage (GTDB taxonomy): Archaea > Asgardarchaeota > Sifarchaeia > Borrarchaeales > Borrarchaeaceae > Borrarchaeum. Next base: position 9,102 of record JAEOSO010000036.1, read on the forward strand.
CTAAAAAACGTTTTTAGTTCTGAAATTGGTCTTAAAATCTTTAGAAAATTAGGAACAGGTGATATACTTCAGAAAAATATTATTGAAACCTTAAAAGGTCATTCTAATAAGACTATCATACAAAAACTAAAGCTCTTCAAGGAGCTGGGGCTTTTAACATCATCTGGAAAAAAAATCAATAGACGTCGGTTACTCTCTTATTCTCCAAGCGAAAAAATGGGAAAATGGATTGCACTTCTTCTTTCGGAAGTACCAAAAGATACTATTGAAAATGTTTTCGAGGATCTATTCCAGATCTATTTAGACCATTCGTTAAACTTAGCTGTAAATCAAGGATTTGATTTAAATCACTTTCATGATATTTTTCATAAAATAATTGCACAATTAAGCCTCAAATTAATCAAAACACCAATTGTTACGCCAGAAGTCGTAGTTTTTGGCTCTGCTGCTATGGATATTTTGATCAAAACAGAAATTCCAGATCATGATGAAGTGGTTCTCTCAGAGGAAACATATAGAACTCCGGGAGGGTCTGCGGCGAATGTAGCCGTAGCTTTATCTAAGCTTGGCATTCAAACAAGCTTTGGGGGAAAAATTGGAGGAGATTTCAATGGTTTGCTTCTCGTCAAAGAATTTATTCGTGAAGGCGTGGATATTTCGAATCTTAAAATAGAACCAAATAAAAAAACCCCTGAACCAGTAGTCCTTGTTGACTCCAACGGAGAAAAACGGATAATTGTCCCATATGGAGATGATATTGCTTTATCCATCGAGAATCCTGACGAAATTGATTGGGGGTTATTGAAAAGCGCACGATGCCTTTATATTGGCGAAATGTTTCGGGAAGTGAGTGCGGTGGTTTCAAGTTATGGTCATAATTATAATAAATTGGTAGTCTATCGCCCATCTACAGCATATATGAAGCAGGGAGTTGAGTCCATAGAACCCATTTTAAAAAATACGGATTATCTTCTTATGAATAGTAAGGGTTGGGAACTGCTCCAATCATCCTCCATGGAAAAACTCGGTACACCTACCGACTTATTAGCTTATGGTTGTTCAACGATCATCATCACTCAGGGTGTACATGGGTGCAATATATATCAACGTGAAAGGGAATTTACTGTTCCTGCCGAAAAAGTAGATGCAGTAGACACTACTGGTGCTGGTGATGCATTTGCCGCAGTGCTTATCAAGGGATTAATTGAAGATATGGACTTGTATGATTCGGTTCGTCTTGCATTGAAGTATGCGTCACACTCTGTTCAATATCTTGGTGCAAGAGGTGCTTTCTCAACTTTTAATAGCCTAAAGTCCTAAAGCAATAAGTTGCCGAATTATCAACATTTTTTAATAATGCTCTATAATTGCTCTTAGAATCTGAAAAAAAATTAGATTAACTTTTTTTTCAAAAGATTGATGTTTCAGCTTAGAAAAATATAGATTTATAAAGGATTTTTGAGGTACACAGTAAGGATCAAAATAAATAGGTATGCTAACTATTTGCGTTTATTTTAACTATTTTTGAACGATAATCTTTGATAGAGATTTATTTCAAATATGAATGATGTTTCAATCAACAAAAATATAAATTTATAAAGAGCGTTTGAGGTTACTCCTAAGACTCAAATCTCATTCCAAACGTAAATTAGAATTAAAAACAAGGTGAACTGAAAAAAATGACAGTACGAGCTTCACGTGCTTATGCAGCAATAATTGGATGCGGCAGAACTAAGTTTTCAGAGCTCTGGGACGATTCTATGAGTGATTTAATGTTAGACTCACTTATTAGTGCATTAAAAACCGCAGATATTGAATTTAAAGACATAGAGGCGATGTTCGTTGGAAATTTCATCGCAGCCAAGATTATTGATCAAGGATTAGTCGCTGGCGAACTCGCCCAATCACTTGGAACTCATATTCCCATCTTCCGTCTTGAAGGGGCTTGCGCTTCTGCGGGGCTGGCATTTTACAATGCTTGTTTGGGAATTAAATCCGGAAAGTTTGACATAGTTGCCGTGACAGGTGTCGAAAAAATGACAGATCGGGGGGAAATAGTAACAGACGCACTAGCTGCGGCAGCCTCAAATTGGGAAAGATTTTATGGAAACACTTTTCCTGGACTTTACGCTAATATCATGGCGCGACATATGTATGAATATGGCACAACCCGTGAACAATTGGCCATGGTTTCTGTGAAAAATCATCAACATGCAATTAATAATAAATTTGCTCAGTATCCGTTTCCAATAAAGATAGATAGTGTACTAAAATCTCCTTTAGTAGCAGATCCTATCAGGTTGCTTGACTGCTCACCGGTTTCAGATGGAGCATCTTCTGTAATTTTATGCAATCCTGAGATAGCGAAACGTTATACTGAGACCCCTGTTTATGTGACAGGTGCAGGCGCAGCTACGGATGCCCTAGCGTTATTTGCCCGTGAGGATTTTACAGGATTAACTGCAACAAAATTAGCTGCTCAACAAGCTTTTACGGAAGCAAAAATTGAGCAAAAGGACGTTAACATACTTGAACTTCACGATTGTTTTACAATTGAAGAAGTAACTGCCCTTGAAGACATGAAGTTCGTCGAGAAGGGAGAAGGCGGTCCGTTCATTGGAGAGGCTGTTGATTCGTTTAAGGGAAGTAAACATATTGTTTATCCTTGCTTATCCGGCGAAATTGTGGTGAATTGTGGTGGCGGATTGAAAGCCGATGGACATCCAGTCGGTGCCACAGGTTCGAGACAAATCTGTGAATTATGGGAACAGCTCGTGGGCATTGCTGGCAAAAAACAAGTCGATTTAGACACCGATCTCACAACTGGAGTAGCACATAATATCGGTGGAACTGGCGGTGTTGGTAGCGTTCATGTGCTACAAATTTAAGATTGGACATCAAATATGGAGGTTATAATATTATGAGTGTTCCATATGTTCGCAGAAACCTTGAATCGCGTTATCGGCTCATTGCAAGTCATTGTGAGACCTGCAATGGAAACTATTTTCCAAAGCGCAAAATTTGTCCAAAGTGTGGCAATAATGACCATTTGAAGGAAGTAAGTCTTATAGAAAACGGACATCTGGGGTATGTTTTTTCTGCGTCCGCTATTCGACATCCGGCAACTACTCACACACGATATGCACCCTATATCTCAGCTGTCGTGGAACTGGATGGATACAAAGTACCCACCATGATTACGGATTTTGAGATCTCTAGCGATGAAGTAGACATCGTTAATGATATTATCGGAATGGCCATCGAGCCTGTTTTCAGGCGAATTACGGAACAGGGTGAAGAAGGCGTTATTGAGTATGGAATGAAATTCAGACCTTCTCAATCTTCATTATTCAAAGAATACGGTCCATACACCCCAAAAAAGATCTCCCGCAAAGCAGGATTAGTCTCCTATGGAGTCTATCTTCCAAGATATAAAGTCACTGTTGAACAGATATCAAAGACATTTGGAACCAATGCTGAGACATACCGCAGGGGTTTAGCTCTTGAGGAAAAAGGTGTCGGTAACTTAGACGAAGATACAGGCACCTATTCTGTTGAAGCGGCAAGAAGAGCAATCAATCATGCAGGTATTGATCCACAAAAGATTGACCGTATATGGGTGGGTTCTGAATCTCCGCCTTATGCAGTAAAACCAACTACTACCATTGTTGCTGAAGCTATTGGTGCAACACCTTACGTTGGCGGTAGTGATCGTGAATTTGCATGCAAAGCTGCAACTGATGCCATTCCAGACGCCATTGCTTTAGTCAATGACGAACTCATGAGCAAAACGCATGAATACACGATGGTCATTGGCTCAGACAAAGCCCAGGCCAGACCTGGTGATCCACTTGACTACAGTGTTGGAGAAGGCGGTGTTGCTCTAATTTTTGGTAAAACTGACGTCATTGCTGAACCACTGGGAGTTGCGTCATACTTGACTGATACTCCTGACTTTTGGAGGCGCGAAACTGCAAAGTTTCCAAGTCATGGAGGACGGTTTACAGGAGACCCCTCGTATTTCAAGCATGTATTGGGTGCTGCTAAGAAACTTATGAGCGATCTAGAAATGACGTCAAAAGACTTCAATTATGTTGTCTTTCATCAACCAAATGGCAAATTTCCAATACGCGCTGGCACAAAATTAGGATTTGAAATAGAACAAATCAAGCCTGGTTTGATGGTAACGAAGTGTGGGAACTTGTATTCTGGATCAAGCCCGCTTGGGTTTGCAGCCACATTAGATATAGCACAAGATAACGAGAAAATATTACTCGTTTCATATGGTTCAGGTGCTGGCAGTGACGCATCCGCTTGGATAACAACAGAAGCCTTGCTCGAAAAAAGGGAGCGTACTATCCCAGTAAGAGACCAAATCGAAGGTAGAAAAGAAATGGATTATCTCCAGTACGCCCGTTCCAAAGGTACGCTGATGTTCTGATAGATCATATTTATCGTCCCTAAAACTCTTTGAAAAACCTTTTTTTCAGGTAGAATTATATAAAGTGTACAATTTTCCTGCTAGATTTTATAATCTTTGCACTATTTTGCCGTTCTTAATGCCACTAACAAAAGGAATATGAAGTTTCTTACTATATCTCAGTTTATTAATATACCAAAGCAAAGGTGAGTAATATGGCAGAAAAATGGACTAAGAGATTTATCTGGGCAGCTTTAATTCATGGGTTCATTTCAGTAATTTTAACAGTGCTTTTCGTAATCCCAGCTTTAGGTCTTCCAGCGATAATGGCAGTGGGATTTGTAAGCGGTCCCCTATCATACAAAGTTGGAACGTGGGTCTTTGTAGGATATGTGACTTACGTCCTGGTTGGATTTGTTGGATTAAGCGCATGGGCATTCCTCTATAGCAGTAGTGGAGAAGTAAATGACTGGTTGTCTTGGGCACATTTAGTTTTACACAATATTGGCCTCATTGCATCTTGGCTGATTTTGGCAGCTGGCGTTATAGGCGGAACGGCTCAATTAGGAGGCGCACTAACAGTTCCTGAAGTTCACGTGAATATTGCATGGGTTTTCATCCCAACAGTGGTCCTCATGGCTGTGCTGATGCTAGGAACCTTGATTGGTCTGGTTAATCTCTTAATTGCCTTATTAAAGGAGCGATAAAAGATTTAGGGAAT
>JAEOSO010000115.1 GCA_016840315.1 Candidatus Borrarchaeota archaeon
ACTGCTGAGCAGATTTTATCCTTTCTTTTGTCATAATTAAGGTCCCCTACAGATCTATTTTGGAAATAACCTAATCTAAAAGAACGTTAGTTGGTTTAATAGTTGAAATGTATGCGTCTGTTTTTCGGTTTCATATTTTTTGATAAGGGCAAGATCTTGAAAAGTGTCAATGTCGATCATCAATCGTGGTGATCTAAATATAGTATAGGAAATACGATAATAGCGAGCAATTCTAACATGGATTAGACTGCTGTTTTTTCCATAAAAGACGTGAGGAATTATGTTAGGAGGAGTCCGCAACAATAGATTGGTACCATTATCTTTAGAAGGTGCAATTACCACCCAAGGGCGACTGATTGCTTTCTTAATCAGAAGATCAAGAAGATGTGGTGTAATTAGAGGTACATCTCCAAGAATAACTAGTACGCTTTCAGCGCCACGTTTTTCTAACTTATGTGTCCCCTCAGAAACTGCAACGTTTAATCCTGGCTCTGTCGTCTCAAGGATTGTTTTTGCACCTAATTTCTCTGCAAGTTTAATTATCTCTTGATCTGGTGACATCACAAAAGTTTCACTGATGTTTTTTGCTTCTAAAGTTGATTGAACTACATCGCTAAGCATTGCTTTGATAAGGAGCTTTCGAACCGCTGGAGAAATATTGTTTAAGCGAGTTTTTGAGTTTTCCAATGATTTCAATGGAATAAACGCATATGTGTTCACTACATCACCAAGTATTCATGTAAAAGACTATTAAGGAATTAGGTTCTATTTAGATAGCGAAGGCTAGAATACCTTTATAAAGTTAGTCTGTCTATCTCTGAGCTACCGCAAGTAGAAGTGGTGAATATGACAAAGACATTTGATATTGCTGTTATTTCAGGGGATGGAATTGGACCTGAGATAACCACTGCTACGATCAATGTGCTTAAGATACTATCAGATAAATATAGTTTTTCCTTGCGATTTAAAGAGATATTCTCAGGAGATCGTGCTCTAAAGGAAACTGGTTACGCATTACCCAGTAACGCCATAAAAGAAATCAAGAAAAGTTCATGTTGCCTAAAAGCACCGATTGGTGAAACAGCAAAGGATGTAGTTTTGCCCCTTAGACAGGAACTCAACCTCTTCGCAAACATCAGACCTGCGAAAACCATATCAGGCATTCCAAGCATTCACTCAGGAGTTGACCTGGTAATTGTTAGAGAAAATACTGAGGGACTCTATAAGAAGATAGACGATAGAACCAAAGAATGCGCGATTAATGTTAGAATGATCACAAAGGAAGCAACCGAGCGCATCATGATGGTTGCTTGTGAAATGGCAAAAGAAAGGCGGAAAAAACTGACAATTGTTCATAAAGCTAATGTGATGAAAAGTTGTGAATTCTTTCGAGATGTCTGTCTAGAAGTTGCAAAAAAATTCAGCGAGATAGATATTAACGAAATGTATGTTGACAATGCAGCATACCAACTGGTGATTAACCCTCAGCAATTTGATACTTTAGTTACTAGCAACATGTTTGGAGATATTCTTAGTGATGAGGCTGCTGGAGTGACTGGAAGTTTAGGCGTTCTTCCTTCTGCAAACCTAGGACATGATATTGCAATGTTTGAACCAGTCCATGGAGCTGCTTTTGATATTGCAGGAGAGGGTATAGCCAATCCTACTGCAATACTGTTGAGTTGCGCGATGATGTTAAACTGGCTGGGTGACAAATACTCAATAGATGAAGCAAAACAGGCTGCAAAAGACTTAGAAAACTCTGTTTTAAAAACATATGAAGAAACCAACATTAGAACCCCAGATCTTGGCGGCAAAAATACTACTAATGACTTCATAAAAGAGATAAGTTCTAGACTTTGATTCTTTCCAAAAGATTTTTCTAGGTCGAAAAACGAGATGACATAAGGACTAATGATTATCTCAAATTTTGGAGTTGGTAATGTTAGAAAAGGTTAGGATGCCAGAACTTGATAGGGTTGATCGGCCAAATTTAGGTGAAACCATAGACGTTAGACTATTCAGAGCGTTAAGCTTATTTAGCCTACGTGATGTCGTTGGAGAGGATGCATCAAAAACATTAGCGTATGTGGGTGGTAAAGCGCTGGGTAGGCGAACAAGATTTAAGGAATTCGAAGAGTTCATACAGTGGATGGAAAAGAAAGGTATCGCGAGCACAAAGTCATTTACATTTGATTCAGAAAAAGGGATCGGTAATCTTATATTGTTGGAGACGCTATCATCCGCAGGCTTACCAAACCTAGGAAAGCCAACATGTAGCTTTGAAACAGGACTTATTTCAGGTGTCATTGAACGATTAAAAGACAGACGATGCCTAGTACGCGAAATCAGGTGCTATGGAAAAGGAGACAATGAATGTGCGTTTTACATAGAAGTGCTTGACGTACCAGCATATTTGAAGAGAATGTAATACTTGCTATAACTCCTATGATAGAGGAAACTTATCAAAGATCAAATAAAGCAACGTTATTGCTTTTTTTAGTAGGGATCGTCATCTGCTTTATTGGCGTCATCATCGGCGCTATTATTGGTGATGTTTTGTACTCGATTTTCGGACCTTAGATAATGGATTTTCAATAAAAAATTTCCATTACGGCTCTGGCAATCTGTCCAACTATTTCAGGGTTATTCATAGCAGCCCTAGCTATAGAGAACGCGTTTGCACCAGCCTTTAACATCTGTTTCGCAGAATTAAGGTCTTTTACAGAATTATTACCAATCAAAAATGTATTAGTAGAGTTGGATATCCTTTTTATGACTTCTAAGTCGGCATAGGGATATCCAGGTTTCATTGCATCGACATGAATGGCGTTAGCGCCTGCTGAAGTTATTTTTTGCACTAAACTTATTTCATCAACGTCAGCAACATTCGCTCGAATTTTTATTATCAGGGGGATATCAATATGTTCTTTAAGAATTGAAACCCACTGACAAAGTTTTTTTTGGTTTTCAAGAAGCGCTTGTCCACTCCCTAAATCCAGTATCTCCGGTTGTCTACAATGTGCGTTTAATTCAATCGCATCCGCGCCTGCATCCTGTGCTATTTTTGCTGCTAAAAGTAGACCTTTTTTTGAGGCAGCACGTATATTAATACTTACAAGAGATTTTCCTTCGCGGGCAATAGAAACTTGATGTTCGATATATTCTGGCAACTCATTAAGATCTATAATGAATTCTGATCTGCCTCTAGTTATGAGGAGTCGTGCTGCGTTAAGCGTTGCCTTATCAAGGTTATAGCCACCTAATGTGACCATCCCAGCTCCGTCTTTTGCAGCACGGGCACAGAAGGTACAATCAGTAATACCTGCCATTGCAGATAGTATTGCAGGGTTTTGCAGATTTAGCATCTTCTTGCCTCAATTAGATGAAGGATTTCTTGAGCTAGATTGATTTTGTCATATTGATTTTTCATTATAATGTTTGTAGGAAATGCAGATATTCCAAGGTCTTCAATTTGAGAAATAAATCTTGTGTCCGTATTATGTATAAATAAAACATCTAAAAAGTTAGAATAAATCTTTGCAATTGAATATGGAGAGACCTCAAGATTTTGAGTCTTCATAAGTTGACCTGCAGGACCACTTAAGGGTTGTTCTCCAATTATGGGAGAAATCGCGATTTTTAGGCTTTGTGACATTTTTAAAGCCTTTTCTATCCCCTTTACCTCCAGAATAGGCCCGATTGAAGTAATAGGATTACTTGGTCCAATAATAACAACGTCACTTTCTGTAATCAGATCAATTACTCCACGTGACGGTTCTGCAGTTTTGACTCCTTCAAATTCAATCGATAATACTTTTACATTTGCATTTTCTCTTACCCAAAACTCTTGAAAATTCAATTTCCCTTTGTCTGTTAATATCATTGTTGTGACTTTCTGATCAGTCATAGGAAGTACACGCGCCTTTATATTCAGGCACAAGGAGATATTATTAATAACATCGGAGAGTAAAAGACCATCTTTCAATAAACGTGTTCTATGGATATGAAGTGCAAGGTCACGATCTCCTAGTTGGAACCAGGTATCATAGCCATATTTTTTTAACATATCAAGGCAGTTAAACGTGTCATCTTTTATTCCCCACCATTTTTCTTCGTCTAGTAAACCAGAAAGGCTGTAAAGGACAGAATCAATGTCAGGGGAAATATAAAGACCATAAAAATAGTAATCATCAGCTGTATTACAGATGATACTCAAATCAGTTTCAGAGACGAGACTTAAAAGACCTTGCAGTAATTTTGGAGTACCTGTCCCTCCACTCAAAAGTGTAATGCGAATTACTGCACACCTCCTAATAATAATAAAACAATAATCCGCAGAAATATAAAATAGACTATTCTACAACGACTCGATAGACGATGTGGAAACCAGCGGTTGGACTTTCTCGATATACTTT
>JAEOSO010000116.1 GCA_016840315.1 Candidatus Borrarchaeota archaeon
AAGTACAAATACCTTTCAGAGAGAATGAAATCATTCATTCTTTTGAAGTAGAGTTGATTATATGCCACGATTAGCAATTGCCCCAGTTAGAGACCTTATGAAAGACTCTGGCGCAAAATTGGTAGCTAAAGACGCAGTAATGAAACTCGTTGAGTATCTCGAATCACAGTGTGAAACTCTCACGAGAAAGGCTGTCGGATTTGCCAAACACGCCGGACGAAAGAAAGTTATGATGTCAGACATCTCCCTTGCAATCAAGGGCTAAATGTATGCGTCTAATCTTTCATATACTCAATTTTCCTTTTTTTTTATACCTCAAAATTTGTTAAACAGCTAGTTCTCAAACTTTTTGAAAATTTTCATTAAAGCATGAAATTAATTCGCCCTAATCAGAAAAAGTATTAGTGAAGAGACTACTGGTCTATTTGGCGTCCTTTAAGGTTGAGTTCTTGACCCTAAACTAGGGCAATTATGGTTTTCTGGCAATCTATGGTCATAGCAGAAAAAGCCTTCACAACGCCAACACCTGAAGGGAAGAAACACCGCTTTTCCACATTGTTCGCATTCACTGACGAGCACCGATTTTGATGTAGTTGCAGGTTTTTCCGCGGGTACCGGCCCGGAAGATGTTCGTATAATACTCTGAATATACGGCATTTCTGATGCATCAATGATTTCAATCTTTTTTCCTTTTGGTTCCCTGAAAAAGTTCCAAAATATCATTCCTGCAACTATCAGAACACCTATTCCCATGAAAACCCAGATGATTGGCGAAAATCTGAAAAATAGAAGAATAATCAAAAAGGATCCAGATAAGGCAATAGAAACAATCCATGCAGTTTTATTCCATCTAAAAATCTTCTTTCCATCCAAGACTGAGACTGGTAATAAATTAAACACGGCAATAATGGCATTGAGCTGGGCAAGTATTACGAGAAATGGTATCCTAGACTCTGAACCGGGAAAGGCTATTATGTATGGCACAAGAGGAACGAAAAGAAGACAAATTCCAATTAAAAAGAAATTGGTTATAGGCCCTGCCAAAGAAATTCTTCCATTTTTCTCTCGCGTGATATTTGCTCCCGCTATCATTACAGCTCCTGGTCCAACTAGTTTAAACGGAGAAAGTATTGAAATCATTGTAAGAACGACACCGAAAGGAATAAGCCTGAATTCTCCCCAATAACCATATTTTTGTGCCACGAACTTGTGGGCTAACTCGTGAAGGATGAATGCTGGCGCAGATAGGAACGATACGAGGACAAATAAGAATATTTGATCCTGATTCGTTGCAATATCTGTAAATAGATTCAATGGATCGAAAAAGAAGGAACCGATCACTAGGGACACAAGAACAGTCCCGATGAATATATGAATAATTTCAGTCAGAGAAGTTCTTCTTCGAGGCGGAGCATATCCGTAAGGGGGAGGCCAACCCATATTTACATCAACTTCTGGACATTAATGTCTTCAATCGCTAAATTTCTTTATAAGATGATTACAATTTTCTGTGCGGTTTTTAACTTTATAATTCTTCTGTTTTGGTACTTTTTCAGGGTTATCCAATCTAGCTATAAGGAAATGTCCTTTAGTTACCGGAGAAAAAAAGAAATTAGTTTAAATGATACAATAGTTGTGGTGCGTGATCAACTACCAAACATAGGTGTTTTTTTCAGAAAACTCATCAGAATGGGCATAATATCGAAACCGCGAATTCTGTTAAGCCCTCCCATAGCACATGCTCTCTCAGAAAATGACCGAACAGAATCGCTACGTACTTCAGGGCCTGCGATTACAACGGGTACATCATCACCGACATGATCTTTAGCTTTAACAGAAGTTGTATGGTCTACAGTTACACAAATGTATGCTTCATTGTTCTCTACTTTAGGCATCAAATGACCAATCATTTTATCGATTCGTTCAATCACTTTTACTTTTTCTTCAACTTTTCCATCGTGCGAGGCATTATCTGTGTCTTTGACATGTATAAAGAATAGATCATATTGTTCGAAAAGCTCAAGTGCCTTATCAGCAAGAAACGTATAATCATCCTTTCTCTCGTTGACTGGAATATATTCCATACCTACGCTCTGAGCCACGCCACGATAGAGAGCATTTGTTGATAGTACTGCACTTTTTATTCCATATAACTGGTCTAGTGGCTTCACATCAGGTACCTGCCCAGCACCTCTAAGTATAATGATATTTGCTGGCAGATCACCCCGTTCTTGTCGTTGTTTGTTTAAGGAGTGATCCTTAAGAAGTTCATGGAATTTTTGTGTTAATGCATTTACAATGTTAGCAGTTTTCTTAGCTTCTGCACTATCGTCCAAAGGCTTAGAAGTTTTTACTTTTTCATTTGTTGCATGAGGATCAGTATCTGAAATTTTAAAACTTAATCCTGGCCCACGGAGAATAACAGCACATCTATGCTGTGTAGCATGCTTAATTATCACCTCAACATCGGGAGCCTCTGATACTTTACATCCATTAACGACTTCAGCAAGTTGATCACCCTCAGGAACATAACGTCCGGCACGTCGGTCTAAAACGTTGAAATCCTCATCAACTGTTGCAAAATTGCCTCGTAAAGCTACATCGCCCTCTTTTACTTCTAATCCTACACCAGTGGCCTCAAAAGCTCCACGACCTGAGTAGTAAACATGCGGGTCATATCCAAAAAGTGCTAAATGTGCAGTATCACTCCCAGGAACTATACCTGGTGTACCAAGTGTATGCATGATTCCATTAATCCCGATTTCGGATAATTTGTCTAACCACGGAGTATTTGCAAACTCTAAAGGAGTTTTTCCGTCCAATTCTTCGATAGGACGGTCTGCCATTCCGTCACATACGATTAAAAAAACATGTGCACACATTTTTAATCCCTTGAAGTAGTAATCAGCATCTCTTTAAAATAAAAATGTAATCGTCAGGAGAGAAATTAATTAAGTAGAATACTGCACGTAAAATTTACCAATATATCTTACATTAAGTTTTTTGCGAGGTTTCAAAATGGATGATAAAAACATACTGCTCATGATCCCTGGGCCTGTCCCAGTACATCCTGGAGTATATCAGGCTATGAGTCGTCCAATCTACGGTCATAGGACAAAAGAATTTCGAAATCTTTATGAAGACTCTATAACGATGTTGAAAAATATCTGTCGAACGCAAAATGATATGTTCATCTTTTCTGGTTCGGGTACCTCAGCCATGGACTCCGCAATTGCAAATTTAGTTTCAAAGGGCGATGAAGTGCTAAATATTATGGGTGGAAAGTTTGCTGAGCGATGGGTCGAAATCACTCAGACTTATGGCGGAAAATCAATCCCTTTAAATGTAGAATGGGGCCGTGCAGTAAGCCCTGACGAATTGATTGCAGCACTTGAAGCCCATCCTGAAATCAAATTCATTACATTCACTCATAACGAGACCTCCACTGGCGTATTGCATCCTGGAGAAGAAATCGGAAAAATTGCCAAGGAATATGACAAACTTCTTCTTGTCGATGGAATAACGTCTGTTGGTGGAGATTATTGTGAAACCGATAAATGGGGTTTTGATATCTTAGTTACTGGTTCTCAAAAATGCCTTGGACTTCCCCCAGGATTAGGTATGATTGCGGTAAGCCAAAGAGCCTGGGAAGTAATTGATAAAAGATCTGATACTCCGTCCTACTATTTAAATCTCAAAACGTATAGGGAGAGTTCTAAGAAGTTCGATACCCCATATACCCCTGCACTACCACTATTCTACGCTGCAAGAGAAGGATTTCAGTTGATTGTAGATGAAGGATACGAAAACCGTGTAAAACGGCATAGACTTTGCGCGAAAGCTACCCAAGAAGGTATGAAACAAATTGGTTTCGAATTATTTGCTGACGAACAATCAGCATCTAATACATTAACAGCAGTCAATTATATGGACGGACTAGATGATGCCGCATTCAGGAACACAATGTTAAAGCACAAGGTGTTAATTGCAGGCGGACAGGGGAAAATTAAAGGAAAAATATTTCGTGTGGCACATATGAATCTGTGTTCAGAACGAGAAGTTCTTCTCACCTTGGCTCTCACAGAGTTGACTTTAAAAGAATTAGGATTTGATGTTCGACTGGAAACAGGAGTTTCAGCAGCACAGCAGGTATTTTCGTAGGTTAATCATGTTGGTAGGCTACAAAATTCGTTGACAGACTTTGCTAAATTGATGTAATGCTTCCTTGATGTCATTAGTAGTACCAACGCGTAATATTTCTTGGATATCTTTGCAAAGGGGAATTAATAACCTTTTACGTAAATGCTCAGGAGTCGGCTCATATGGTTTTAATGAATGGGCTAAAAGGTTATTGAAGTGTCCAACTGCACGTTTTACCCATCTTTCAG
>JAEOSO010000117.1 GCA_016840315.1 Candidatus Borrarchaeota archaeon
TTAAACCTGCATATGTACGTCCTACAAGCCAACCAAGCGCAGCTAGGGAAAAGCAACGTGGAAGCGCTCCAAGAAATGTCCAAAGAGTGAATTTTTGAACTTTAATTCGTAAAATGCCGAAAATTAAAGACATTACAGACAGTGGGACTATTGGAATTGCTCGTAATGCGAAGATAATGCCTGGAATTGCCCCTGGCCGTGCATCGAATTTAGCTTGCATAATATCGAGCTCGTCTACTGAAACACCGAAGATCCATTTGTATTTCTTAATCGCCGGTCGTCCACCATAATATCCGATCCCATAGGCGATGTAGGCTCCTAACGTTGATGCAAACGCACCCACCAATGCGATTAAGAAAAGCTGAATTAACGCATCAGTTAATCCTAGATCTGGGGACAGCAAAATGAAACCCGCCCCCATCATAATCAAGGGACTGGGAATGGGGATAATCACTGATTCGATTATTACACCCAAGAATACACCTAATAACCCCAGCGTTCGTATCAAATTCACAACAGTAATTGTAAAGTTTTCTCCTATTCCTCCAAGAATCATTAATCAACCATCCAAGTTTAAATTTTGAAAGCAAAGAGTCAAACATATAGACTAATTAAAAACCTTACTCTCCAGTTTGGTTAACAAAACAAAGGTTGTATTTTGAAAAGAACTTTTAGTATCAAATAAGCGGTAAAAGTCCTAGAATAACCGCTATTAAGCCTATTATCACACAGAAGTATGCGAAATTAACCTTTTTAGCGACCGCTAAAAGAACATCCATACTAAGCAAGCCAAAGGCAAAAGATACACCAATCATCATTATTAGTACATATACCGAAATACCGGGCAGTTCAGGTACTCCTGATAATGCTAAATCGAAGATAAATGCCCCTATAACCACTGGAACGCTCATAAGAAAACTATATTTCAAACTATTCTCCTGTTCAATCTTTCTGCCTAGAAGTGTTGCAACGGTAGTTCCTGATCGGCTAATTCCAGGAAGAATACTCAGTCCTTGAATCAGTCCCAAAAGAATCATTTCCTTGAGTGATAGATCAGTTGCTGGTCGATATTCACGAATGTTTCGAAAGAAGTATAGTATGATTCCTGTAGAAATAAGAAGTACACCAATCATAGCGGAAAGGATATCTCCATAAATTGGTTTAAAAAACTCTATTAGGAATAAATAGAGCGGAATTGCTGTTATCCCAGTTGCCAGAGTTACTATAATCAAAAATTTTCTTAAATAACTGAATTCAGCCTTTTTTTCAGCCATTTTAGGAAACAGCACGCGAAAATACTCGACACGATATTTAACGAGAGCTGAAAACGCCGTCCCAAGATGCAGCCAAATAATTAGCGACAATATCGTTGATAAATCGTTGATATTGAATACATGGAGCATAACAAGCGCGATTTGTCCCTCGGAACTAATAGGTAACCATTCTAGTAATCCTTGTAGTATTGAGACAAGAAAAAATTGCAAATAACTCATTTATTCACTTTCCCGGCATTATTCTTTTTTCTATCTAGCAGCAACCGATATTTTTTGATATTATTACAGTATCGATTGTTTAAACTTCTTTGATGGCTATTCAAATGGAGTTTACCGAATTTAGTCTTTTATCACTATTAGAGTTAGTAAAGTAGGTAAATTTTTAAATCTAAAGCACTTAGCATCGTACACCAAAGAGACCATTTTTAGGGATCTGGGGGTAGTTTATTACTTGACATTCAATCCTAATGCAGATTATTCTACTAGCGAAAGAAAAGCATTCGATATAATAAATGACCAAATGAGAGAAGTAGTTCTAGCAGTAAAAGAAATGCGTATACTTACAGAAGCTTGGGCATTGGGCAATACATCAGAAATGGATGAAAGTTACAAGAAATTAAATGAACTAGAGACGTCTGCTGACGAAATTCGGATTTCTTTACTTAGTGAAGTCTCCAAAGCAGGACCAGGTCTTTTATTGAAGGAAGACATACTTCGATTTTTAGTCATAGATAAAATAGTGGATACCGCAGTGGGTGGGGCATTCTATATATCCACCTTAAAGGATTGGCGGATTCCATCAGATCTTTCAGAAAAAATCCTAGAGTTAGTGGATATTGCCATTGCAGTGGTAACACATTTGAAATCAGCCATTTATAATGTCATTTCGAACCCAGAAAACGCACTAAACTTCGCCAGAGAAATTGATATCCTAGAAAAACAAATTGATAAACTCTACAGACCTTTAATCGTTCAGATTACTGAACTAAATGAAGATTTAAGGATAATTATGGCTCTAAGAGAACTCGTACTTAGAGTTGACGAAATCGCAGATATGGGATTAGAAATAGCGGATGCTGTAAGAATGTTAGCCCTCACACGTTAAAGAATGAGTGTATCTTTACAGCTCTATAGAGAATTTCGCTTTATGTCTACAATTTCTTGTCTTTTGGTCAAGTGCTCTATTCTGAACTGGATGGAGACAAAAATGCACGTTTTTAGAGGCGTTTAAAATGAATGAATCCGATAATCAAATTGAAATTCAAGAGGAAGAAGAACTTATTACAGACGATGATCTTGAGGCTGAATTGCTCGAAGACAGAATCATTGTTTGGAATCCAAAAGTTGGTAGTTACTTATACAAAAATGGTTTTTACGGGAAACCCGTAGGTATTCGAAAACCCAAACATTTCAATTTTACGCGTCCACTTGAGTTATCTTTGATTGAAGCTAGTTATCTTTTGTCAAAAAATAAACTAAGAATAAAGAGGGCACTCACCAAAGAAATGGTAACGTATGAAGAGCTAAAAAGCATTGGCGAGCAATACTATGATCGTTTTACTGAAAAGTTCTTAGTTTATACCGATCTTAGGAATCGTGGTTATATTATAAGACCTGGACTCAAATTTGGCGCTGATTTCGCGATATATGAGCATGGACCCGGTATCGATCACTCTCCACTCATTGTTCACGTTCTTTCAAGAGGCGTTGAACTATCACCCATTGAATTAGTACGTGCCGGCAGATTGGCAACTACTGTAAGGAAGAAATTTACAATTGCTACGGTACTTCTCGATGGAACGCCCCGGTATTTCATGTTTAGCTGGTTTAAGCCGTGATTATGAGGAAAATTGCATGCGAAGGTCAACTACCCCTCCCTTTCGGAAGGGGCTTGAAAAAGTCTCTGTAGAGGGGTAGGAGATTAGCCTGAGTGATGTCTCCTTCAGGGTGGAGGCAGATGAACTACGTTCGGGGCTGAGTGTCTGAAAATCACCCCAGAATACTCCTCAAGTTCCGGGCTCTGAAAGACATGATGGACGACCCAGGTCGCTATCCCGAGACCTGCACCATCATCATGTTTCGTGCCTGCCCCAACATTGGCGATGAGGACCTACCCGCGGATGCGGAGCTGACCTTTACAGGTCGTTAAAGATAGTTAGTTTGGGAGATGTTAACGTTGCTGATGAAAGTCTACGTGCAAAATGCACGGGGAAAACCCTTAGACCCTACCACTCCGGCCAGAGCTAGACTCTTGGTAACAGCAGGCCGGGCGAAAGTGGTAACGCGAACACCGTTCACCATTCGCCTGCTAGACCGAGAAACGGGCTATACTACTGAAGTGACGCTGGGAGTGGATAGCGGCTATTCAAAGGTAGGGTTTTCAGCCGTTACTCAGAAAGAGGAACTGCTGGCGGGCGAGCTGGTGTTACGAAGCGACATGTCTAAGAAATTGGAGCAGAAGAGAAACTATCGAAGAAACCGGCGCAGCCGCAATACCCGATACCGGGCGCCGCGGTTTGATAACCGGAAACGGGAGCAGGGTTGGTTAGTTCCCTCTCTCCGCCATAAGAAACAAGCTCATATCACACTGATTGAAACGATTAAGACCCTGGTGCCCGTCACCCGTACCGAACTGGAAGTGGCTACCTTTGATACCCAGCAACTGCAAAACCCGGAAATCTCGGGCATCGAATATCAACAGGGAACCTTGCAAGGTTACCATATACGAGAGTATCTGCTGGAGAAATGGGGACGGAGCTGTGCCTATTGCGGGAAGACCGGAGTGCCGCTCCAAGTAGAACATATCATCCCCAAGTCACGGGGTGGCAGTGATCGGGTCTCGAACCTCACCCTTAGTTGTAGCCGCTGCAACCAGCAAAAAGACGATAGGACCGCCGCCGAGTTCGACCACCCTGAAATCCACCGGCAGGCGAAGGAATCACTGAAAAACGCGGCGTTCATGAATCAGGTCCGATGGCAACTGGTGAACGAGTTAGAGTGCAACCATACTTACGGCTACCTCACCAAGAAACGACGGATTGAGGCGGGGTTAGCAAAATCACACCTCAATGACGCCTTTATTATCGCCGGAGGCCGCCAGCA
>JAEOSO010000037.1 GCA_016840315.1 Candidatus Borrarchaeota archaeon
TGACTGTCTAAGGAACTCCCCTGCCCCAGCAACGAACAACTCAGGAATTTTAGCGATGTCAAGATAGCCTTTTGAAGTCAAAGAGTTCTCTTTCAATTCTATATAGTATTTATAGACCGAAGTTTCTCGAATAAGTGCTTTAAAGGCTGTTTTAATTTCTAAGTGTGACATCAAACTACCTTCACTTAATGTTATCACAGAGAGATATTTAAACCCCGCAAATAGTTTAAAAATTATACACGCTAAAATATCAAAAAATATCTATGATCAAAACAAAAAATACATTTTTTAACTGGTTATAGGGTTCTGCGAAATTAAGACAAATTTTTAGAGCAAATAGAGAACAGCGGTGTTCATTTATAAAGCCAATGATATCTTTTGCGCGCTTTATGGTGAAGAATTAAAACTCGTGAGTTTTCTATTGTCTAAAACAATTAAGCATCCACTTCATATTCCTTTTGACTTACCTGCATTCTTTTCTTCGTTTGCTAATTTTTCAAGATAAGCAAATATGTTTTCCTTTCCGCTTTTTCCACCCAATTTTTCAAGATGAACGATTTTTAATTGAGTTTTTTTAATAAGATCTTTTATTTCTTTGCAACGAAAAAGATGATAAAATCGATAGACTTCATATCGTTTATCGCTTGTTCGCCATCTCCTATAGATGTCACCAAATTCTTGTTGTCCTTTGCCTATTATCCGCTTAAGAAATTCCTTTAAGATGTGCTTAAGAAATCGCTTTTGCCATAGTCTCCATACACTGATAATTGCGTTTCCTCCCTTCTTTAAGACGCGACTCGCTTCTGCAAGTGTCTGATATCGTTCATTATGCGACGGAAGGTGATGAAGTAATGCTACAAGCAAAACAACCTCAAACGCATCATTTTTAAACGGCAGATGAGCCGAATCACCAACAATGAAATCTGGTTTCCGTGCTATGTTTTCAGTCTTTGTAGTAGCAATTTGGATCAAATTCTTTGAAATATCTATGCCATATGTATGAAAGCCTTGTTCATCTAGCCAGTATGCATGTCTTCCATTCCCACATCCCACATCAAGTAAGTTACATCCCCGTTTTTCAAGAAGGCTCGTCTCATTGAAAAATCCCTGAAGCACATGCCACGGTTTCTTTCGCACTCTTTCATAATCATAAGCGATTGTGTCGTATGCCTCCTTTATCTCTTTCTTAATAGCGCTCAAGGAATTCACTCCTTCTAAATTCATTCTTACTATTTTGCACTACATTCAAGCACTATACTCCACGTATAATGTCTAAGAGGGGTTTTTTCAACAATGGAGCTAAGCAATTTGTAAATCTTAAAGAGAAGGGGATATTTATCAAGGATTCCTGCAAAAGGGTAGACATCGAGTGCGCTTCCCTCAATGTTATCTATTTGTAAATCGGCTAGTTTCAGAAGAGAAGTAAGCTCGGAAACGGAAAAGATTTTCGTATGATGTATATGGCCTTCTTGAATAAGATATTCTTCAGCGGCACTAAGATCTCTTTCTCGACATCTTTTTGAAATCGATTTTTGAACACTTTTAAGTTTAAAGACCTTGAATAAAGAAGAAATTGCAGAAATGACGTTTAAGACAATATTTTGTTGGTTTGGTGTCGTTATCACGCTATTTCCTTTTAAAACTCGTTTTATTTCGTAAATTGCTCTTAAAGGATGTATAAGGTGTTCTATAACTTCCGAACAGAGAATTCTATCAAATACAATTTCCTTAAATGGTAGATTTTCTGCATCGGCAACTATTAAACCGACTTTTTTTCTGTTTTTTTTAACTATTGGAGTCATTCTTTGAAGATGTATAACCGCTAAATCCATACAAACAAGTTGTATTTTGGAGAACTTTGGTAAAATTGACAGAAGTGGAGATTTTCCACTGCCGATATCTAAGATTAAATTCCCATCTTCAATTTCTAATAACTTCAAAGAATTTGTTCGCAATTTACTCCATAGCCACTCAATTGATTGAGATCTTACTCTCTTTTTTTCTTTAGCATCAACCCTTGCGATAAGTTCGTAAAATTTACGCATTTCTTTTGTTCGATTTTTACTTCGCATATAATTTCGTCCTTCTGCCATAGTCATTCTCAAGTTTTTAACCGATTTTTTTGTTGATAGTATGATACGGTATTTTTACTGAAAACTAGACTTTTCTGATCCCTGTTGGCATCATTAATCGGTCACAGCGTAAATATGTATGCCATCTTTTTCGTAGATTAATTTAAGGAAAGGTGAATTATTATAGCGATCATATGTGCCATCATAATGATCCGAGATGATAAAGTATCCTATATTGTATTTCTCTAGAAGAGTTAGTGTATCAAGCGCGTGTAAGTTGCTTAGAATAGCGTTTCTATCACGGACATGTTGAATTATGCCTCTTTGGGATTCAATGTCACTGATAAGTGGAAGCATAGGCATTTTGTGTGCATATATGGCTATCCAAGGATTGTCGTAGCTTCCTACTACTATGATACGACACCATCTTGTATCATGATTAGAAAGCCAAATCGCAGCCCGGATTGTTGCATCTGTAGGATGGCCTAATATATGTGCTTCATCCAAGTACATCTCTTTACTTTCAATATGAAATTGAACCGTTGAATGATAAAGGCTCACAATAAGTACAAAGATTATAGTCAATCTTACAAGAATTCGTTCATCTACTTTTGGCAGTTTTAGGTCTCCCATTTTTCTTTGTATCAACTTAAGTGTATTTGGGAGGTTTCTAAAACCATATCCTCCGACTAAACATATCGCTAAAACGAAACTTCTGTAAAAATGAAAATAAGGAAACCCAAAGCAACTTGTCAACACGAAAAGCGGTAATATCCAACTCAATAAAAAAAGATCTTTTGACGTTCTTCTTTTGCAACTAATCAAAACGCCATTTATCACACAGATTGAAAGTACTCCTATTATTTTGAAATAATTTTCAAGATTTTGTAAGAAAAATCTAAGGTCAAACCGTAAAAAGAAGGTTCCTCCGTTGGTGACTCCCGGTATCCGCCAAAATCCCATTAAAATATTATTAACGAACACGATGAGTCCTCTACTAGTCCACAAAAAGGATACTGGGATTGCTATAAGAGCCATAAGCCCGATAGCATAAAGTTCTTTGCTTCTTATTGTCCTCTTTTGAAATATCAACACGAGAATGTAAATGCCTAAGATGATAATAACTGAGATCGATAAGATAAGGTGAACTAGAATTAAAATACCAAAAAATAAACCCGACAAAGCTATATGGCGAATCGATTTCTGTTCGATTCCTCTAAAAAGAGAGTAAAACATGATTGCATAAAAAATATACCCCAAAATGTTTGAATACATACCAAAAGCAAAGATGGTAAACATCCATGGAAGAACAGCGGCTATATAAGCGGTCATAAGCCCAGTATACTCGTCTAGTTCTCTTCCTAATATATACATGATTAGTGGAAGCATTGCAGATAGTACTGCTCCACTATTAGTGACAATAGTAAAAGTTTTACTCCCCAGCATGATGCTTAGTACTGCACATAAAGCGTGAAACCCAATGGGATATGCCAAAGGAGTTTCAATCACGATTGGCGAAAAGTCTGCTACATTTGGCTTCTTTATCAATAATTCTGTGAGTAAAATATGCATCGTAGGATCTTCTGTTCTTGTGAGTGGTCCTATTTGTAAATAATACAAATTTGTAATAAGCCGGTAGAATACGAATACGAAAAGCATACTGTAAAGTAACCATTGGAACTTTTTTTGACTTAAACTGACCCTGAGATAAGTCGTACCATACCCAAGTAGGATGCTACCAATAATTACAGGGATAATTCCATAGTAAATGTCGAATAGAAAGAATCGAGGAAGACCTATTCCTCCAGCTCGCTTAAGGATTGTATCCAGTTGGACTATGTCAACATTATTACCAAAATCTGTATACATATTACCGATAATGTAGACAATACCACCACCCCCTGCATAATCCCTTAAAGCCTGAGTTTGACTTTTGTGCAAATCTATCAAAGCATCGTCTTTAACTACAATTATATCATAATAGTCCAATAACGCAGAGGCAAATTCAGGAAAGCCCTGAGGTTCAATGTACTCTCCATTTATATTCAATTCCTTACTTTGATAGTCTGCCATTCCTACAAAAAGAACACTTGTTTGAGCTATCGGAATCGTATAGTATACACTAAGCGTAATGATTATTGCACCGCATATGAGAGAGATAAGTTTACGATCCGCTATCTTCATGTAACTCAACCGATCATTTACGAGATAAAGAATAGGTGCGCATTTTTTATTTTGATCGATAAAATTATATGCTGAAATGTCTTGCCCTAAAAAAAATTATCTGCCAAAGTGAATATTTAAAAGAAACGAGATTCTATACTGACAAAAATCATTTAACTACGGGCGGGTAGTCTAGATGGTTATGATGCCGCGCTTACGACGCGGAGTATCCTTACAACAACTGTAGGGGTCCAGAAGTCGAGAGTTCGAATCTCTCCCCGCCCACCATCTCTCAATCTTCTAAGAATTTAGCGTAAACTTTTCTCCCTAAGCCTATTCTGTTAATCATAATTTAATTGGTGAAGCACTTGGAAAAAACAGACAAAATCTGGATGAATGGAAGATTTGTTGATTGGGATGATGCCAAAGTTCATGTGTTATCACACGTAATCCATTACGGCACAGGCATCTTTGAAGGTATTAGATGCTATAATACCGACAAAGGCCCAGCAATATTTCGGGCTAAAGAGCACTTTCAGAGATTTTTAAATAGTGCAAAACTTTGCCTCATGGATATTGAATACTCTGTTGATGAGTTAATAGGTATTGCAAAAGAATTACTGAAGATTAACAAATTAAATGAAGGTTACATTCGACCTTGTGCATTTTATGGCTATGGTGAGATAGGGATAAAGGCATTAACGAACCCAATAGATATCGCAATGGCATGTTGGCCATGGGGAACGTATTTGGGCGAAGAAGCTCTTGAAAAAGGCGTTAGATGTAAAATGTCCTCGTGGGTAAGAATTGATTCAAGAATGGTACCAGCCTTAGCCAAAGCGGCTGCAAATTATCTAAATTCTTTTTTAGCTAAGCGTGAGGCAATCGATTGCGGATATGATGACGCGATTTTATTGAATTCTAATGGATATGTTTCAGAAGGGCCTGGTGCAAATATTTTTATCGTCAAAGATAATAGAGTTATGACTCCGCCCGCTTCTGCAGGTGCATTGAGGGGCATTACTGCAGATGCCGTCATGCAAATAATCAAAGATTTAGGGTTTGAGTTGGCTTCGCAGCAAAATATCGTCCGAGAAGATTTATTTTTAGCAGACGAAGCCTTCTTTACAGGAACAGCGGTTGAGGTTACTCCTATCCGAGAAATCGATAAGAGAGTTATTGGATCTGGAAATAGAGGCCCAATTACAGAAAAGATACAGAAAATATTCTTTGATACTGTTAAAGGTAGACTTGAGAAATATTATGACTGGTTAGCTTTTGTTTAATTCCATTTTCTTAACTTCATTTCCTGTCATTTAACTTTCTTTATCCGACATTTCATGCACCTTCTTTCACCCAGTCTTTCAAAGGCTCTTTATAATTAACTTAGTTAATTGACCTGCGTCCAATTCCCCTACCATTAGATTTATTTTGACAAGAGATAATACTACTTGATATATTTCCATAGGAGGAAAAAAATTGGATATTGAAAAAGCGCTAAGACTCTTAAGAGAAGTTCAACAATTAGAGAAAGAGGCTGTAGAGCGTTATACGGACCAGATCGCGAAGATAAATAACCCTGAGATAAATTCCATGCTGGAGGGCTTCAAACGAAGTGAGGAAAGACACTACGCAGAATTAACGGAGAAGATAAAGGAGCTCAAAGAGAAATATGAAGATTAAGGAGGTTGAAGCTTGATGTTTAAACACATTAAAGCGTTGCTGAAGGACGATTTGGAATTTGAAAGACGTGCTGTTAAAATTTACAAGGACTACGGCTTGGAGATAGAAGACGAAGATACGAGAAAAATGCTATTGAGTTTTAGAAAAGATGAAACTGGACATCTTAGGGCGCTGGAAAACAAGCTTGAAAAAATTCGGACTGATAAGTTAAATGTCGGATTTTACTGCCCCCGATGTGGTTGGGTGCTCGTTTTTGGCTGCAATCCAAAAGTAGGTCAAATCATAAAATGCCCAGCATGTCATGTGGAGATTCAGTTGTTCATTAATGATGATGGGGAATATGCTGTAAAGGCGCATTTCGGAGCGTAAAGGACGAATTTTATTTTTAATTCAATATCAACGTGGGCTAAGATACCCCCACTTGTCTAAGGCTGCTTTCAACTCAGTATTCGTTTTTGCCATCTCTTCTAAAGTGTTATTCTCTAAATAGGCATCAATGGCCTGCCTAACGGCCTTTGCACCGGCTTGTGCGCCCATTGGATGCCCTAGTACCCCGCCACCTACTTGAATAACCAAATTGGATCCGAATCTTTTCAAAATCTCTGGCAGAAGACCTGGATGTAACCCTCCGGAGGAAACGGGGAATGCTTGTTTTATGTGATACCAATCCTTTCTGAGAAATTCATTTATTTTCGTAACTTCCTCTTCAGATCCCTCCAACTTTCCAATGACAGTGCCTGTATGTATTTGATCAACACCGATTAATCGCGCAGTTTTTGCCAAAGCAAACATTGAGATACCGTGTTTAGGATTTCTTGTAAATGTAGCATGCATTGCTCTATGGGCGTGTATTGCCAGTTTTAAATCTTCACAAACTTCTCGCAAGGTCTGTAAAGCAGCCCAGCCTGTCGTAACTATGTCAATCATTACGTACTCCCAGTTCAAATCAGCAACAAATCGCGCTCTTTTTTTCATTTCTTCTGTTTCAGCCGTAATATTAATTAGATAACTTCTGCGTTCCCCAATCTCTGCTTCAACTTTCTCTCTCATTTTTAGAGCTTCTTCGACTCTTTTTTCAAATTTGTTAAAAGGTAAGGATGAAAGGTTTTCATCATCTTTTAATAGATCAATTCCGCCAGTCCAGATCTCATATGCAACTTGAGCTTGCTCTTCGGCTGAGAAGCCAATCTTTGGCTTGGGGACAGTGGCTAATATTGGTCTCTTATCGACCTTCAGTAGTTCTCGAATTCCTTTAATGCCATACTGTGGGCCTCTGAAAACTTTTATGTAGCTTTGAGGGGGCTCATAATCCAGTAACCTAAGATTTTTGACAGCCTTCATACCAAAGATATTTCCAGCGATTCCAGATAACAACTGGGGAATATTATGTGGCTCCCATAAGTCAAGAGGATAGGCAACCTTTATTACATTTCCATCCCGCTCATACATTTTGGCCATGAGAGATTTTATTCTATCTGGGAGTTCTGCAAGCGTAGTCCATGTCCCGACGCTGCTTTCGGAAGCAACACGTCCCGCGACTTCCTCAAAGGACATCCCTTCAGCAGGTTCCACATAAAAAGTGACAAGTAAATCAGTCTTAGATGGTTTATAATCATAATCTACAAAGTCAAGGTACCACTCAATTTTTTTAATCTTTTCAGGCATTCTGCTCACCTTTAATAGCAAAGAAAATAGTCCATCTTTAACTATTAATGATAATATATCTCTTATGAAGAATACTCATAGAGGGATTATTTATGGAAAATTTGATACAAGTCGCCAAGAAAATCAAAGATTTAGAGATTCAAGGCGCAAGAAATGTAGCTAAAGCAGCTATCCGCTCAATGAAAGAAGTTATTCTTAATTCTTCCGCTTCAGATCCTGATTTACTATTTAAAGAACTTTTACAAGCAAAGAATATCTTATTTAACACAAGACCTACTGAGCCCGCGATGCGGAACGGCCTTCGATATGTGTTATTCGAAATAAAAGAGGCAAAAGGCGACATCGAGACTACAAAAGAGATTGCCATAAAAACGTGTGATAAAATCCTCAATTATTTTGAAGATGCAATTTTAAAAATTCATGAAATTGGGGCTCGCAAAATTTTGAGCGGCATGCAAATAATGACTCATTGTCACTCATCAACGGTTACCGGAATATTAAGAAAGGCCCACGAACAAGGAAAAGAAATTCATGTAATCTGTACAGAGACAAGACCCCGTTATCAAGGACATCGTACAGCGCGAGAACTTATAGAGGCAGATATAGAGGTAACATTTGTGGTTGATTCGGCTATGAGGTACATGATGAAGCACCTCGAAGTAGATTTAGCGCTAATTGGGGCTGATGCGATTACTTCAGAAGGGACAATTATAAACAAGATTGGGACACGGTTATTTGCGTTAGCTGCGGATGAAAGAGACGTGCCGATGTATTGCGCTGCAGATACCTTTAAATTTAGCCCAGAAACATCCTTAGGTTTCTTAGAAAAGATTGAAAAACGCTCTCCTGAAGAAATCTGGAAAGAAGCGCCTTCTGGTCTACATATCGAAAATCCTGCGTTTGAAACTGTACCACGAAGATACATTGATGCACTAATTACTGAAGTTGGTGTGTTTCCTCCCTCTTCAATAGCCCATCAACTACTTCAACTTCACCCTTGGATGTTCGCTTTTGAAGAATGAAAAAAAGTAAGTCGTATTTCACTCATACGACTCTTGGCAAAAAATTGAAGAGGCAGATTTATTTATATTCCTCAAGGCGTCCTTCCAATTGCTTCAGAACCGCGGGCAATGTGGTGTATTCCATTTCCTCTAATGGTAACCTTTCTGGCTCAAATGGGCCATGACGTCTCATGTAATCTGTGATCTCCATGCATTTTTGTCTGGTGTAATCGAAGGCGAAGTCATCGAATAGATCTACTGGACCAACAAGTTTACCATTTTTGATCTGAAAACCTAAACCAACTACTCGTGGTGGACCATCGAATCGCGTACATCGACTGTCCTTTAGCGCAACTGGACATAATGGGCCCCTATGCGAGCCCCTCATCCAGCCCGCTACAAGATGACCTAATGCGAAAGCCTCTATTACTTCTCCAACAGCGGGAAATCCGCTCTGAGATCTGACGATTGCACATGGGTCATCTTTTCCAATATATTTCCCTGCTATAAGCGCTAATTTTTCGGTTGATATCGCTGCGCTAATGCCCAGATCAGGATTCTTTGAATACACGTATTTTATAGGGAACCTGCTTACGGCGCCAATCAATGCCAGCAAATCGTACATTTCTTCAGGGCAACTCATCGTAACAGCCTTATGCGCAATAACGTCTACAACATAAAATTTGAACCCTGGATGTAACTTGGGATCAATAACAAGTCCAGCAGTGCAGAAAGGATCTGCAAACATGCGAAAGATTGGGTAATTAAATGCACCCGGTTCTGTTTTATCTGCAGCGAATACTAGGATAGGCTCTGCGGGTCGTTCATTAAACTCCATTTCAGCGACTCCAGGCCCTTGGCCTTTTATATTTCCAGAAAAGGCATCAGCCAGAAGATCTTGTCCAGCACCATAAAGTCCTATAGCCTTTGCATTTTCAGCCAATTTTATGAATATATTCCACGCGAGTTCATGGATTTCAGGAGAATCCACACCTTTATCGTGAGTCATTAAAAGTTCTGTATCATCTCCTGCATTGAATACGCGGAAATCAATTATTAATCCTTGATCTTGTGCTTTAGCAAGTTCTTGTTCAGCCATCTGCATATTTTCTTTATATACAACAACATGACCTGGAAGGGATCCGATATCTGCTTTGATGTTTGAAATTGTAACTTTCAAAATGAAACCTCCTTTTTTAGAAACCTAGAACTTGGTTTTTATTTTCTATTATAAATTATTTTCTTTTTGTAAAATATCGTTCACTAGTATACCATTCATCCAGTCGATTTTATTTTAGTCAAGCCTAAATTTTCATTGAAATCATGGTTGAAAGTAGAGCCACTACTAACTCCTTTTATTTAATTCTAAAAACTATCAGGCGAAAATATTAATAGTTAGTGATAAAATGGTGACAACTCACGAATAATATTTGGAGGAATATAGTTAATGAGAAAGATGATTGTTGCAGGAAACTGGAAAATGAACAAAACCAACACAGAAGCGGTAGAAATAGTTTCAAAATTAAATGAACTAATTGCTGATGTTAAAGGGGTTGAAGTTATAATTGGGCCACCATTTACTGCTTTATCAGACGTAATAAAAGTTGCAGGGAAAGTTAAAGTAGCGGCTCAAAACATGCACTGGGAAGAAAAAGGAGCCTTTACAGGTGAAGTTTCACCAATCATGTTTCACGACCTAGGAGTAGAATATGTGATTTTAGGACACAGTGAAAGAAGAGCATACTTTGGAGAAACAAATGAAATGATAAATAAAAAGATCAAATCTGCTTTGGCTCATGGATTGAAACCAATTCTTTGCGTAGGAGAGAAGCTAGAAGATAGAGAAAATGGGAATACAGAAAATGTTGTAGAAGATCACATAAAAGGTGGCCTAGAAGGAATTTCCAAAGAAGAATTTGCAAACGTTGTAATCGCTTATGAACCTGTCTGGGCAATCGGCACGGGAAAAACTGCAACGCCTGAACAAGCTGAGGAAGTTCATGCATTTATAAGAAAACTGTTAACAGAATTATTTGATGCAGAAATAGCTGAAAATACGTCAATTTTATATGGTGGAAGTGTAAAACCAGCAAACTCAAAGGAATTAATATCTAAAGAAAATATTGATGGTGGCTTAGTCGGAGGAGCGAGTTTAAAAGCTGAAGACTTTTCAATTATAGTGAAAAGCGTATTATGAAGAGTTTTGCTGGTAGCTAAGCAAGAAAGCCCCCACCTTGTGGGGATATCCACTTTTTCTCATTCTATTTTTCAAAAAAAGTTGAAGTCATTTATTGTCAAAGTTTCTAGATGAATTACTACTTACTGGCAAGCTGGCTTTGTATGTGTAATCTGGATGAATCGCGCTGTCTTTAAATATACATGTGTATTAAGATAACGAATTTCAACCTGCAGGGCTGATAAGAATGGCGATAACGTTAGAACTACAAGAAAAACATGAAGCAGGAGTAGATGGTAGAAGAGAGGAAATAGGGGACCAAAAATGTTTTTTTCTCGTAAGATTAGATCGCTGTAATAACTGTGCTTTCATGGAAGAAACAAGAACAGAGATAAATTCTTCCTTTAATTGCGAGGACTGTATTCAGAAGATATTGGACAAATCAGGGTTCAATGTAACCGTAAAACACCTTGATACAAGCCAATATAAAATAATCTGCAAAGAACAACCTATTAGAAATGAAAACGATGAAATGAAGAACGAAAACAAAGTAAAAAGAAAGCCATACTCAGAAAAGATCAAAATGTATCAAGCGTGGATAATAGATCAAATAATTTCTGGAAATCATAAGCTTATAGATGCTGCCCAAAATGGTTCTTTATTCTCTGAGGCAATTAAAACTGCTTTTGTGGATGTAGCCTTTAAGAATTTAGAAAAACAAAACATCATAAGAATGGATGGGATAACAGGAAACTACCATTTGGTTGAAAAGAAAAATAACATTGAAGAAAAAGAGACATCGTGGAACTATAAGGTTTCTTATGTGTTGCTTGATAATAGCACAACACAAAACGTTAATGAAAAGTTTAGAACGCTAGAGGATGCCTTAGCATTCGTAAAATCACATAATTTGATGAACTACTTTATTCAGCGCAGAGAGCAATCAACTGGTATACCTGAAAAAAAACACTAAGTTATCATATGGCAGGTTATTTCAAAATTTTGAAGTGCTCTAGTAATGATATAGTTTTGTTCATCATTTTATGATCGTGTTTATCGAATAAAGCGAGCAGTTCTACCTCAGATAAAATGCGACCTCTCTCGATTACTTCTTCAATCCATTCTTGTAGGAAAGACGGATGATGATGAGTGTTAAAAATCTCAACGATCTGGTCTTTGATACGAAGCCATCCTTTTGGTATAGCTACTAATAACGGATCTAAGGGATATTCATCTGGATCTTCAACAAAATTCGCAAGTTGGGGTAGACTGCCCATTTTTGTTAGTTGACGTACCCTATCGACGGGTATACAAAAGGGATTAAAGGCTTTAAACTCTTCGAATTTTCTTTCCCAGTCTATCGTATGCTCTAAAACTTTTCCTCGTAGTAAAAAGATCGGTTGTGGAGGAATTTTGAACTTAAGTACTGCACGAGGAGGTCGAGTATCGTCACTCGAATAAATTTCATTTAAAACGTCTGACAACTTGCTTGTATATCTAATAAAAGAATCATGAGATGAGAGACGTCCTTCAGAAGAGACGTACTCTTTAAAAGATATCTCATACTTTTTCAAAACGACACCGATCTCATGAAAAGAACTTGGTTTTTCACCTAGTCTTCCAAAACGAAATTCTTCAAGTGAAGCCATCGTTTTTAGACTCCTTTCTAACGTGCCTAACTTCTAGCAATAGCATAATATGCTAAGCATACTATTATTATTTCTTTTATTATTTTTAAGGTGTGTGCCTCTTAAAAAAAAATCAATAGACCCCTCACTATCGTGAAGAATATATTTGCTCGTCTTTCATTCTCACATCTCTTTGAGGAGGATTGCAATAAGTGCGGAAAAAAATGTTAGAGAACTTTCCAAAAGCGATAATTTTTGACCTTGACGGCACATTAATAGATAGTATTCCCGCCCACATCCGTGCATACCAAAAATTAGCTATTAATGAATTTGGTATACATCTTGAGCAAGAACGCATTTTGAAACATTTCGGAAAAAAATCACGAGATATTTTAAAGGCCTTACTTCCCATTCGTGGAAAAGATCTTGACGAGTTAGTTAAAAAGAAACAATTCTTTTATAGAGAGGCTTTTGATAGCGTAAAATTGCTCCGAGGGGTCAAGAAAATACTTCAAACTGCAAAGGAAAACGGTATCAAACGTGCTCTTGGAACAAGTTCCAGTAGACGAAATGTAGATTCTGCAATTAAACAATTTGATCTCGAATTTGATGCTATAATTACGGGAGAGGCTGTGGAATGTGGAAAACCATGTCCTGAAACATTTATAAAAATAGCTCAGAAGCTGAGTCTCTCACCTGAAGATTTACTGGTGATCGGTGATGCAGTTTACGATATTATCGCCGCTAAAAAAGCAGGGATGAAAGGAATAGGTGTCCTAACGGGGACTGCAACCCGGAAGGAAATGAAAAAGGCAAAAGCAGATGCTATTTTTGCAAATCTTCTAGAATTCATGGAATGGACTCAGTTATCCTAATTCCTAGGTCATTTTCGGCTCAAAACGTTATCCTTGTGGCAGTTTTGGAATTTGCATATACAACAAAACGAAGTATGCTGCAATTACAGCAATAACTCCTAT
This sequence comes from Candidatus Borrarchaeota archaeon, assembly GCA_016840315.1. Taxonomy (GTDB): domain Archaea; phylum Asgardarchaeota; class Sifarchaeia; order Borrarchaeales; family Borrarchaeaceae; genus Borrarchaeum. Next base: position 13,366 of record JAEOSO010000037.1, read on the forward strand.
CAAAAGGAGTGTGCGTGCATAGGATGGTTCATAGAAATACCGTGTACTATAGAATATGATAACAAAACCAAGGAATCCCAAGAACATTATCATGCCAGCAACGATACCTTCAATGATAAACTGCGCATCAAGACGTTCGTCAATCAAAACAGGGACACCAAAGCGCGAGCCGAGTGGAAGTGGCTCTTTAACGATATCGTAGATGAGTCCCATGTATATACAAAATATAAATATCAATGCTATTTGAAGGAGCAAACCTGTCGGGATCTCGGTGGGAAGCTGAAGTTTTGGTTTCCTTAGAATAACTTTTGGTTTTCTAATTCCTAGAATCCATTTTGGTCGCATACCCTATCACCTGATCACACGTTTAACGTTAGTTATCTTTCACACTTGTATTTGTTTTATTTAATCTCCGCAAGAAGACTCACTCCGCTAGGGTGGAGCTGAATTGCGGTATATTTCTTTGTAAAGTGGTGGGCACCTCCCCGTTTTGCTGGGACAAGATCAGGTGCCCCGAACTATATTTAACGACCTGTAAAGGTCAGCTCCGCATCCGCGGGTAGGTCCTCATCGCCAATGTTGGGGCAGGCACAGGACATGATGATGGTACATATCTCGGGATAACGACATGGGT
>JAEOSO010000038.1 GCA_016840315.1 Candidatus Borrarchaeota archaeon
AAAATGCAGTAGTCAATATCAAAGGCGAAGGCATTAGGATATTAAAAGAAGAAATCGGAATCGTGGTGATCTCAACAACCGACCATGATACGTCTACCGTAGGGACTACGGGAAGTCACGCCTCTGGAGAGGACGTAAGACCCTATACCGATACCGGGCAGTTCTCGCTGAAGGAGGAATCCACGAGCCTTTAGGCCGTGGTAGTTCAACATTATCAAATGCTTCAATAACGAATATAGATACCACTAATTCAATATTTGTTACAGATCGCTGCATTTTTAAAGAACAAAGTTGATCGCACAGGTGAGCATTTGTGAGAAATTTTATATCAACATAAATATATTCTACATATGTTGCTAAGGACCTTCTCTTTACAATGATGACAAAAGAACTATTGGAGGCGACATTTTGAGTGTTCTTCGAAGAGTTGGAAGGGTACTTCGTCGAAAAAAAGATGATAAAAAAGAAAAACTTGGTATGTTAATCGATGGCTCGAATCTTCTTGTAGATAATATTAAGGAAGATCTAGAAAAGATAGATGAAACGATTGCATCAATTGGAGATTTACGAATTGCCAAGGTTATTTTAGATCAACAGATGCCAGATATCTACATTGACCGTCTGATGGCCGCAGGATACTTGCCAATCGTTGTTTCTGGCGATACAGATGTGTACATGTCGATAGAAGCTATGGAGTTAATTTACAGTGATGAACTTGAAATCGTAGCCTTTTGGACGTCCGATATTAATTTCTTGCCAATTATAATAAAAGCTAAGGAGTTAGGTAAGGAAATCGTCGTCCTTGGTAGAAATGAAGGCTTTAGCGAAACATTAGAAAATGCTGCTGACTACATAGTTATCTTATCTGAGGAAGCTCTCTCGACAGAGTAGATTATAATCCTCTATACTTCAGTAAAATCTTTACTCTTATGAATATCAGATTTCTTATGTTCACTCCAAGACTCTGAAAGTGTTTTGTCAATTATCACAATATCTCCGATGGCAGTTACCCATGAATATGGAATTAAAACAACACGAGAGCGTAATCCTTTCATCCGGATATCGATTTTTACTAATAGCGAAGCGACTCGATTTTTATTCATATCAAATTTCAAACTTTTAACATGTCCAAGATATTTTCCAACGGAGGTATAGACCTTTTTACCTCGCACAGAAGAAACTCTTATATTCATTCATTCTACACTGCCTGTATCAGCTCTACTAGATGTTAAGTAAAGGTTCTAATAATACTTCTTTTATTAGTTTTATCAACCGCAAACATGTATGTTGGTTAACTTGTCAGCGTTCTAAATCGCATATATTTACTAATTAGTAATTTATAGTTATCTTGAATAGAAAAGTTTGTGATATCTGTGTAATACAACTTTCTTTCAGCAATTAGGAATAAAAGATTAATAATCTGTTTGAAAACACGTTTTCTGGAGATAAGGCGTATGGAACCGTATTCTAATGTTATTTATATACTTGGAACTGCGGGGAGTGGAAAATCAGCACTAACAATGAAATTTTCAGAATGGTTATATGATGCAGGATGGTCTGTTATTCGTATGAACATGGATCCTGGTGTACGTCAACTACCATATACTCCTGACGTAGATGTAAGAGATTATGTAAACTTAGATCAGATCATTGAGCAATACGAATTAGGGCCGAACGGAGCACTTATTGCGGCAACCGATATCTTGGTTACGAAAATCGATGATATCAAACAAGAAATAGAAAGCTTCGATGCAGATTATATCATTGTGGATACTGTCGGTCAGATGGAGGTCTTTGCTTATAGAAGTTCTGGTCTGTTATTTGTAACTGCCTTAAGTAAAAGCAGCGTTGTAGTCCATCTAATCGACTCTTTGCTTGCAAAAACTCCTGCCAGTTTCGTTTCAATGGTACTTCTTGGCGCATCATTAAAAGTGCGCTTCCCAATCCCTCAGATTACAGTGCTCTCAAAGACTGACTTAATATCAGAAGATGAAATAGAACGGATTTGTAAATGGAGTAATCCAGAATTTCTGGCGGATGCTTTGGAAATCGCAACGAGAGGATTGCAAAGAGAGTTAAACGTAACACTTCTCAATGCCTTAAAGATGCAAGGATATATAGGAGAGGTAATCCCGGTATCATCAGTAACTATGAAAGGCATAGATGCTTTAGGTGGTGATATCGAAAACATATTTAATAAACATAAGTGGGATTCCGAAGAAAGTTACCGCTGGGAGTCGGAATAAAGATTGCACACTGAACTGCTATTTGATAGGCTATTTCTTATTGGTACTATTCATGTCAGTCCTGAGAGTAAACGGCGAGTTCGTGATTTGATCCTTAAAGAAAAACCAGAAATTGTCGCAGTTGAACTTGATCAAGGACGATATAAGGCATTATTAGAACAACCTAAAGAAACCTTGACTTTCGGTGAACTCCTATTATCTGCACGCCAAGGGAATTTTTCGACGAATTTAATGGTATTTTTATTACATCACCTTGAACAAGGGCTTGGCGAAGAATTTGGTGTCATTCCAGGTGAAGAAATGCTTGTTGCTATCAAATCAGCTAAAGAAATTGGTTCAAAAGTTTTTTTTGTTGATCAACCACTTCCGATTACACTTCAACGTTTTCAGTCAGTGGGTCTTGAGAAGAGCCGATTGATAATAGAACTTGTAAAAGGTGTCCTTGGTGCAGAAAAAGATATTCGTCAGTCTATTTTAGACTTGGAGACAGATGCAAATCAATCTAACATTCTTCAAGAGTTTATGGGCCCTCTTCATAAAAAATTTCCAGGAATATCAAGAATCCTAATTCAAGAACGAGACTCCTACATAGCAAAACGTGTAATTTCAATACTCAAAAAATTCCCTGATGAAAAAGTTTGCGTTGTGCTTGGGCTAGGACATATTGACGGGGTCAGAAAACGAATTCATGCACACTTTTCAAAATAGCACGAACAGAAACTATAAAAATTGAACGCTTGGTGTACACTTGAAATACCAGAACTTATTAAAAGACGCTCTAATCAAATTATAAAACTTTTGTGGTGTTCACGGAAAAATGCATGAACTCAGCCTCGCTGTGTCAATAATCGAAACGGCTGTTAAAGCCGCAAAAGAGCATAATGCTAAGAAGATCTTAGAAATCAATTTGGAGATTGGCGATTTTACAGTAGTCAGCGAAGATCGTCTTAGGTTTGCACTGGAAATTACTTCTAAGGATACAATTACAGAGGATGCAAAGATCAATATCGAAAGAACGCCAGGACGAATTCGCTGCAAGAAATGCGGATATGAAGGAGATTCGAGTCCTCCTACAGAAGATGATCCCTTGCAGCATCTTATTATGTCGTCGTTGAAGTGTCCTCAATGCGGTGACACCCATACTGAGATTATTGGTGGGCGAGAAATGGGTGTAGTTGACATTGTTGCCTCAAAATGAATGACCTAAAGTTCAAAAAGTATAGTTACTAAGATATGATATCTAGAATTTTTACTTCATATGCATTAATTCTTGAGGAGTTCGCATGAAAGACGATGCCTATACTATTTGGTCTGCGTATATTGATGTCTCAAAAACGAGGCGCAGTGGTCGTAAAATCCCAAGGAAGATTGCAATCGAGAATCCAACTATTCGGGAGATATACCTTGTCGCTCAGGCATTTAAATATGAACCGAAAATGAATTCCACTGCACGTTACTCTAGAGCATGGTGGGAAGAACCTGGTTATGTAAAAATCATTAAAAAGGACAAAAAGATAAAAGCACTCCAAAAAATTGCACTTGGCATAAAAAAACTTAGAACCAGAGTTCAAGAAAAAAAAGCACGTACAAAAAGATAAATCATACCTTAATTCTGTTGTTAATTCTCCGAGTTTTTAAAAGCCTCAGTAATTTGTGTTAGGTTTTCAAGGACATGCTCTTGATAATATATAGGCTGATTTAATGAAGACATTATAGTCCCCATTTCCTCTTGTGTCAAATCGCTACCAAAGAATGTATATGCATCAATTTCAGCTTGAAGCGTTTCAATTTCATTATCGCATTTGATGATGTCGTAAGGTTTCTCTAATTTGATATTCTCTCGTTTTTGCCACCTTTCAAACTCATGTCCCGCCCCTTTTAGGATACTTACAATGCCGTTTACAGCATCTTGATGGATTACAGGCACTTCTGTTTTTGAAAAGAGATGTGAAAGACGTTGAACTCTTTTTGCAGAATATAATAGACGCAAAATTGACAAATATACGTGAATCATTAGTTCTCTAGTCAAAAATTCAATTTTATATATCAAAGTTTCTTCATTATTACGGACGCCATATATACGTAGATTTGATTTGTAATAGTCACCTTTTATTTTAAGATGACGAAAATTCTTCTCCATGAATTTAACATCCTGATCTGGGTATAAGTTTGCATTTAAAATCCAAATTTTATTAAGATTTTCTATTTTACTTTTTCTTTGATCTTCAAGTAAAATCTGATACAAATTAAATTGATTAGTCTTCAATTTTGTTGACCAATCTTGCCACAACTCTCTGAATTTAAAATGGCATTTCTTGAGAGTTATTATACGATCTACAAGTCCTTCAAGTTTCTTTTTTATCATTTCGGAATTCAAGATATTTATTGGAATTGGTATCTCCCTTATTTGTGGTGGACCTATTCGTACATAGCCTCCTCGCAAGGCAAGATTTCCAAACATTTTTCTCAGCACATATGTGGCAAGGGCGCTATTGAGTACTCCAACCAAAACTTTCAAGTTAACTTTATCAGTCAATACAATTACAGTAGATTTCCCAGCCAAATATTCTCCATTATCGTGTATACACTCCAACTCAAGCCCCATGCCTGCTATTATTATCTTTTCTGACCTTGCTTCTCTTAATCTTTTTTCAGAGATGTGTTTAAGACCCTTCATTGAAATAACGGGCTTCAAATAGGTTTTCTTGATATATCGTGTGGGTACAATGCCCCACAATGAGATATATTTGTCAATTGTACCCGTATTTATGAACTTCAGATAATCTGATCTTTGCACATTACTGCTCTCTATTAATTTCTCCGCAATCTCATACGACTCAGACACAGTTGCTGCGCCTCGAATAGTTGAATAATTTGTAAGAGGTAACGAGTTTTTGATGATCTTATTGAAAATATCCAATGTTGGATCTAATGCTGGTGACCATATGTTTCCCGAGAGCGAATACAAATCCTTCAAAGAAATGTCATCATGTTGTACAACCGTAGGTACGTTTCCACCTGTTTCAAACAATATTTCTACACTAACTACGTCTTTGCCATCCCATGGTTTTTTATTTATCACAAGAACTATGGGGTAGACCGCGGCATCAAAAACCTTTACACGTGAATAATCGCGAAGTATTTCTATCTTGTATCTTTTAAGCAAACTACGCGTAGCATCAGCATAATCCGCGCTAATTAGTTTATTAGGAATGATGTAGCTAAAATATCCATCTTTCTTAGTAAGTTTAATCCCCCTCTCAATGAATATACAGAACATATCCCAGTTACCAGACCCGCTTTCATATATTTTTGCACAATATTGTCTTATATTAGGACTGACCTTCGTCATCGTTTCAGAATCAATGTAGGGTGGATTGCCTATGACTACGTCAAAACCAGAGTCATCATTTAAAGGGATTCCATTTTGATTGAAAAAAACATGCCAAAACTCAAGAGCCCAATGTAATGGAGTTGTCTCTTTCAGAATATCAGAAGTTAACTTCATGTCTTCTAGATGTCCTAGAAAATTCTCATCAAGTTCCTTTCTTAAATTTGATTTAAGATTCTCTATTTTTTCAACGAGTTTTGAATTTCTAAAATCCACCAGATATGAATTCCTCTTCTCAAAAAGTTGGCGAAGCACTGATTTCTTTTGTCTAAAAAAATCAAAGACAAGTGTATCAGGAAGACCAAGAACAGCATTTCCATGTACAAAATTCATATCTAAAGTAGGAAGTATATAGTTAGCTTTCTTTCGAAACTTGTCAATTCTAAATTGAGACGGCGTAAGTTTAATGGCTTCTAACCAAACATTGACCTTTGCTATATTAAGGGCTAACTTATCTAAATCAGTGCCGTAAATATGTTTAATAAAAATTCTCGATATTAATTCGCTTTCTTTTTTGGTTTCAATATGGCTAAGTTCTCTATCGCTATCCTCAACGTTCTTGATTAACTGATTAACGATAGAATATTTCTTTCGTATAATGCGAAGTGCTTTGATGAGAAAGGATCCTGTTCCACAGGCAGGATCCAGAATTTTTATTGATAAAAACTTATGAGTTAATCTTTTTACCTCTTCAAAATTCTCTTCTTTTATTTGCAACTCTATTTCCGCTAGAAGTTGGTCGAATACCTTACCCACTGTTTTCTCAACGATAAATTCAGTAATATGTGCTGGGGTATAATAGATCCCCTTGTCATGACGCTCTGCAAGGTAACTTTCATAGGCTTTTCCGAAGATATCTTCGTTGATGTATCGATAGTTATAATGAGTTATTCCTTTGGATTCGCTAGAAGGAATTTGGGAATTATTGAGACCAAGGATTAACTGAATATTTCGATAAAAGAGTGTAATGTTATCCTCTTTGGTATCAACATGTTCAAGGATGTTTTGTTTAAATAGTTCAATGTTGTAATATTCATCGAACCACGCCTCTAGTTGCCCAAAGAATTTCTTTAACACAATAAGCCTACTTTCTGAGTAAAATCTTCTCTTTGAGAATTCCCAGGCATTATTAAGCCATTGAGAGTCGATAACGCCAAGGTTGACTAAAGTTTGAATAAAAATGAATTTATTGATCAACAGGACGATAAGCTCAATCTTGGTTTTTTCATCAACGATAAACCTAACATTTGAAATTAAAGTTATCCATCTTTTGAGACTTTTGAAGAATTGTTTATCAAGCTCTTTGTGCACCAATATTTCACCAAGTTATTTGAATGTATGCGTTACTATTGTCTTTTCTGACAGTTACATCAAATAACTATTTATACAAGCAGTATTTTACAAGTTTATGAGGTTTGAAAGTTGCAACAAAAGCGTATACGTGTATACTTAAAGAGTATTCCTCCCAAAGAGGCGCTCCTTCATCCAGATCTTATGGAAGAACTTGGAATAAATGAGGGGGATGAGATTGAACTGGTTGTGACAAAAAAGAAGCGCTTTAACTTCACCGCAAAGAGTAGTGCTGATACCCCAGAAATGCAGGTATGGGTAAACGAAGAGGTTATGAAAGGCAGTGGAGTTTCTTCCAATTCGATAGCTACAGTTCGTAAATCAACTAAAGTTTGAATATTGAAAAATTTATTGATCAGCAGGACAATAAATTCAATTTTAGTTTTTTCATCAACGATAAACCTAACATTTGAGTTGTAGTTATCCCTTTACAACACCCATAGGACGTAATTTGCAAACGAAAGATGCAATCCCTACTTCATGAGAGACTTTGGCTACGATATCAATGTTCTTATATGCCCCTGGTGCCTCTTCTGCAATTCCTTTTTTACTTGCTGCAAATACGAGTATTCCTCTTTGTCGCAAATCATTAGCTACCTTATTGCCGCGATATAGTTTTAGAGCCTTATGTCTACTCATTGCTCTACCCGCGCCATGAGCAGTACTTCCAAAACTGTATTCCATTGCAGTATTCTGTCCACAAAGGACATATGAGGCCGTACCCATCGAGCCGGGTATCAGTACTGGTTGACCAACAGGTTTATAGTCTTGTGGGAGATCTGGATGATCTGCGGGAAAAGCTCGTGTCGCACCTTTTCTATGAACAAATAGGGATTTGGTTTTTCCATCAATGACGTGGCGTTCGGTTTTACAAATGTTGTGTGCAACATCATAAACAAGTCGAAGCCCGAGTTCTTCTGGATCCATTTTATACCACTTAGCAAAGCCTTCTCTGACCCAGTGCGTGATGAATTGCCTGTTCGCCCATGCAAAGTTTGCGGCACATGACATTGCAGCAATGTAGTCTTCCCCTTCTCTACTCGTCCCAGGTGCACACGCCAGTTCCCGATCTGGAATTTTTATGTTGTATTTTCGGACAGCTCGTTCCATGATACGAAGATAATCTGAACATACTTGGTGTCCAAATCCCCGTGAACCCGTATGAATCATTACTGTTACTTGTCCTTCTTGAGTTATGCCGAAGGCTTTAGCTACGCGCTCATCATAGATTTTTTCTACATATTGAAGTTCGAGAAAATGATTTCCACTACCCAAAGAACCTAATTGAGGTTGTCCTCTAGATTGAGCCTTTGGACTAATTTTGCCTGGATTGGCTTGCTCTAAACTCCCTTGGCTTTCACAATGATCTGCATCTGTGGACCAACCATATCCTTGCTCAATAGCCCATTGTGCGCCCCCAAGTAATGCTTCGTCTAATTCTCCCTTCGAGAAACGACGTTGTCCTTTTGAGCCAACCCCAGAAGGAACTGACCTAAAGAGCGTGGATAAGATGTCATTTGACTTTTTTTCGACATCCTTTTTATCAAGATTTGTCCAAAGTAGGCGTACGCCGCAGTTAATGTCGTATCCAACCCCTCCGGGGGAAACGACACCTCCCTCGTTTACGTCTGTAGCACCTACACCGCCAATGGGAAAGCCATAGCCTTGGTGACCATCAGGCAAGGTAATCGCGAATTTCTGTATGCCTGGCAGGTGTGCTACATTGACACATTGTATGAGTGTAAGATCAGTCTTCATTTTTTTCAAAAGTTCAGTATTAGCATAAATTCTTCCTGGCACACGCATCCCTGGTTTATGCTTGATGGGGATCTCCCAGATATTTTCTGCAAGTTGATTTATTGGACCTTGATATGGCATTTTTCATCCAACCTCTTTTAGTTGCAATTAGCTATAACTCTTTCAATACTTGGAAACTATTTTATAATTGTCTAACAAAAAGCCTTTCTAACTTAAGAGTTATTTCTTTGAATCAAATTTAAATGAGTTGTGATATCATTCCTAAAGGAGAAGATAAGCGAGTGCTTATCAAGCGGATCGGTGAAATGGATGAGTTTTCGCTTCTTAGAACATACAGCTGACGTAAAAATAGAAGTAATTAGCAGAACACGTGAAGAAGCTTTTGAAGTTGCCGGGCAGGCTATGGTCGAAGTAATTACTGCCATATCAAAAGTGGATGCGAAAAAGAAGAAATCAATCGCCGTAACCGGTGAGGATCTTTATGCTCTTTTATACGAATGGCTAGAGGCACTGATTGTATTATTCGGGGCAGAAGGACTAATATTTTCGCGATTTAAAGTACATAAGATAGAACAAAAGAAAAACGAATGGCATCTTGCCGGTGAGGTTTGGGGCGAAACGTTCGATATAAATAAACATCCACAAGGAACAGAAATTAAGGCAATCACATATTCGGAAATGGAAATCCAAGAAGAAGAGTCAAAAGTACGACTGCAGTTTGTTTTTGATATATAAACTTAAACTAAGTAATTCTTGAAATGGTTTCATCAAACAAAAAATCTTAAATGAACAGGTGAAGTGTATCACCTCTGCTTCCAATAATAAATCTTAATGGATACAAAAAATCTACTAATAAGGGACTTCCGCCGATAAAGTTAAATGATAGAAACGAAATCTACAGTAGTCTAAAAAATGTACATGAGGAGGTATTGAGAATATCCAAATTAGATCCATGGGGCTCAACATCAATAAGCGATTATGGAAAGCTAATTGAGGAATTCGGAATAGAGCCATTTACCGAAGAATTGGTCAAACAAATTCCAAGACCAAATAAGTTCATGAGGCGCGGAGTCAATTTCGGACATCGTGGATTCGATGTAATCCTAGACGCGATACTAAACAGAAAATCCTTTGCTGTTATGAGTGGTATAAAACCTACTGGCGCATTTCATTTAGGTTCTTTGATGACTGCGAGCGAGATTGTTTATTATCAGAAGGAACATGGGGCAATGGCATTCTATGGGATAGCCGACATTGAAAGCCTGATGGATAATCAACTGCCGTACGATGAGGCGTTAGAGAATGCGATAGATAATACAGCGGATATATTGGCGCTTGGATTTGATCCGAACCCGAAAAAAGGTTATATCTGGCGACAATCAACAGAAAAACGTGTAACGGATATCGCATTTTTAGCGGGTTCAAAAGTTACGACAAATCAAATGCTGGCTATATATGGAGAGAGAATAACTTTTGGCCTTTATATGAGCGCATTAGTACAGATAGGAGATATTCTCTTACCCGAAACAGAAGATTTTGGCGGTCCTAAGCCAGTAGTTGTACCAGTAGGCGCGGATCAAGACCCTCATTTAAGAGTAACAAGGGAAGTTGCACGAAAATTAAAGAACCAATTTGGTTTCATAGAACCAAGTGCTACGTATCATAAGATTATGCCTGGGATAGATGGCTCGGAGAAGATGAGTAAAAGAAATCCAATGAGTTATTTCGACTTAAGTGAGGATTTTGAGGATATCAAAAATAAACTAATGAACGCTTTTACAGGAGGACGTGTAACAGCAGAAGAGCAAAGACGTCTAGGAGGCCAGCCAGAAATTTGCATGCTCTACATGCTAGCTATGTATCTGTTTGTGGAAGAAGATAATATAATGGAGCAGGTCATCTATAAGGAATGTGTTAATGGAGAGATTCTATGCGGTCCCTGTAAAGTGCGTGTGACTAAATTCGTGCTTGATTGGATTAAAGAGCACCGCAGGAAAAAAGAGAAACAAATTGATATTGCCAGGAAGATCCTTGAGGCCGAGTAACCTTTCCTAAGGATATAAAGGATTCTTAAATCAATCATATTTTATAATAATTCTAGAACTTAAATCAAGTCTCACCACAACCAAGGTCTGCCTGGATCCACTATTTTATCCCCCTAATTGTTTTTGTTATTTAATGGCCTAAAGAATTGTTATCGAAGAATAAATTTAAGTAAAGCGCTTTTTTGATACAAAAAATCTCTTTAAAAAGATAATGTGTTATTTTAACAGCAAGTAACAGTAAATAAAAGTAACAGTAAAATAAAATCGGAAAAGGATGCTCTCTTAGAAAACTTTATAAGAGATAAAGATTTTTACCGCCATACTGGATGATGTGATCGTAATGATACTCAAGAGGATGACTTCCATTTCTTCTATATTAATAGTTTTGAGTAGTTCGTCGTCTTCGTCGTCGTGTTAGTCACAATAATTGTGTTCACGTGTAGTATCATCTTTTTTTGATTTAAGAAATGAATAAGGTGAACATTCTAATGATATCTAAAGTTCATGTATTATTTGGATTGGAAAATTCTGTTGAATTGGAAAAGAAGAACGCGGTGTTTATTATCGTAGATGTTATTCGAGCTGGTACCATGATGATTTGCAGTTTGGCATCAGGAGCAAAAGGAGTTTATGCCGTTCCAGATCTTAAGACAGCATGGCTCTTAAAAGACCGCATTGAGAATTGTATTTTAGCTGGAGAACGAGATTACAAAAAAGTTACCGGGTTTGATCATGGCAACTCACCCACGGAACTTTTAGAAAATTCAGTTTCTCAAAAATATGTCGTCCTCACGACATCTAACGGAACGCGAATAATTCATAATGTAGGAAAAGCAAAGCATATCCTAATAGGAGGCTTTTTAAATGCCACAGCAGTGTCTGCGATAGCATATAACTTATCAAAACGAAAAAGTTTGGACATAGTGCTTATAGCATGCGGCCCAATTGAAGAATGCGAAGATTGGCTTGCTGCAGGATTTATTGCCTCCAAATTATGTGATTTAGGATGTGAACTTGATGAAGATGCACAATTAGCAACGGAAAGTTATCAGCGAAGCAAAAACGCGCTTTATGACATTATAAAGAATTCCGCTGAAGGTGCAAAACTAAAACGTTTGGGATACGAGGGGGACATAGATTTATGTCTCCAAATAGACCAGTATCCTTTTGTACCCACAGTCTGTATCAAGGAGCCTAACGCATATCTTTTTCAGGACGTTAAAGACGCCTATCCTAACGAATCTTCATAGATGGAATATGACTTCCTTTTCACTTATTTTTTGAAAATCAGATTAGAAAACTCTCAATATACTTGATCTAATATAAGTGGTTGATTTTTGTTCAAAAAGTTCAGTAACATTTTATATGCGGTGGGTTAAGTTATAACGGAGGATGCGAATGAATATCACGTTTCAAGGGGGGGCTCAGGAGGTAGGAAGATCGTGTATCTTTGTGGAGAACAAGGATACAAAGATAGTTCTTGATGCAGGTGTACATCTTGGTGCTCCTATTGAAAACAGATATCCGCAAACCCTATCGGAAGCCCCTGACGCGGTAGTTTTAACACATGCACACCTGGATCACTCTGGTCATGCACCCGCATTTATAAAAAAATACAAATGTCCTATATATGCGACGCCTGTAACACAAGACATGACGGAATTACTGGTTTTTGATTATCTACGGCTAGGTAAATCATCTGAAGAAAGCCCATATGAGGCAGAAGACGTACAAGCTATGAGATCTTATGCCGTTGATGTCCAATTCAGAGTGCCATTAGATGTTGCAAATGGACAAATGATCTTATATCGTTCTGGACACCTTCTAGGTAGCGCCATGGTTTGGCTAGAATTAGACGGGCACACTATCCTCTACACCGGTGATGTAAATGCACGCCATACACGCACACTTCATCATGCAGATTATAATACCTTACCAGCAGAAACCGTGATTATTGAATCGACGTATGGTGCCCCCAATGATAGATTAGCTAATCTCAAAAAGACAGAGAAAGAGTTTGCACTTGCCATCAAAGACACATTAACGAGGCAAGGAAAAGTCATTATTCCAGCTTTTTCGGCAGGACGTTCACAACAAGCGATGCTCTCCATCGAAGCCTATATGAGAAGTGGATTTTTACCTGAAGTGCCAGTTTACATCGATGGAATGATAAGAAAAATGAACGAAATTTACAAATTGTACTGGGAATGGCTACGCCCAGAGATTCGCCGCCAAATACGATACACTAAGAGGTCACCTTGGGAAACTGAGATGTTTCATGAAGTAACGTCCTCTGAACGAGACGAATTTATAAATTCTAAACAACCTGCCATCGTTATCACAACGAGCGGTATGGTTCAAGGGGGGCCTGTATTACGCTATCTCCAAGAGCTAGGAGATGATGATCGAAATCTCATCTGCCTCACAGGATACATGGTCAAGGGCACTAGAGGTCGTGCACTTCAAGAGGGAGAACGCGTATTAGAAATCGATGGTGAAAAGGTGGACATAAATGCAAAAGTACACCACTTTGAATTTAGTGCGCATGCCGATCAGGCGGGGCTCTTGCGTATTTTATCAGAGATAGAAGGTGTTAAACGGGTTATAGTAGTACACGGAGAAAAAGAAAAGGCATTTGCTTTCAGCAAAAGAGTAAAGGAATTAAAAGATGTAGAAACTTTTGTCCCAAGCGTAGGAGAAACGATTCCCCTCTAATTCTCATCGAATAAATCTCGATAAAAATCGAATTTCTGTTTAAATAAAAGTAAATAATTAGTCTTTTTGATCCTCTATGTCTTGCTCTTTCTTCTGCAGGGCTAATTGGTTAAGATAATCAACATCTGTTTTTAAAGATGCAATGGCGTCAGCTAAAAATCCGAATGAAAAGAATTGAATGCCTGCGATAAGAAATAGGACTGTAAGGAACAAAAGCGGGCGATCGCCGATACCTCCTTCGATGAACCAAAGGTATACTAGGTAACCTCCTGAAATAAGACCAAAGAGGAAGATAAGTGCGCCGAGTACGCCAAATAACGACATGGGTCGTTCTAAAAACATGAATTGAATTTTCAATGCCATCAAATCCACAAATCCTGTAAAGAGTCGACTAGTTCGATATCTAGACTTTCCATATGGGCGAGGCGCGTGTTGAAC
>JAEOSO010000118.1 GCA_016840315.1 Candidatus Borrarchaeota archaeon
GACCAGTTGGCGGACCGGCTGGTGGTGCTTCAGGTCCTTCTAGAACTTCTGATTCTTCTATTAATCCTGCTTCTGGGACACCAGGTTCAGTAGTTTCTTCTGATTCCCCTTTCAATTCTACAAGTGCTTCTTGTCTTGCACGTTCGAATTCTGCTTCTAAAGTTCCAACTTCTACAACACTCGTTCTTCTGGCAATTTCAGAATTGATTTTTTCAAGTCTCTCAGAGTATAGTTCAAGAAGTTTTTGATATGCAGGGGCGCTAACCTTCTTGCTCTTATAAGCTTTTTCTGCATTTTTAATAGCCTGCGTTGCAGATGTCTTTTCAACTTTAAGAATTTCCAGGGTTTCTTGAGTTTGAGTGACTTCATCTATGGAAATACTTTCATCAATTGAATATCCTTCTGATGGGATTAAAAGTTTAGAAGTTGCAGATTCTCTTGCTCCTCCTACAGATTTTCCTGCTAAATATCCCACGAGAACGAGCACTATTAGGATAACGACAACAAAGATTAATTCAAAAATAACAGCGGCTAAACCAGTTGAGACCGCTAATGAGTCTATAAGTCCCTGAAAAGCGTCAATTAATTGCAAGAAATCACCATCTTTTGGCCCTTCTATCCACTCTTTTCATATTACATCACGAACTTATGCATATAAAACTTTGCGTCTTCTATTCCATTTATTGTTATCTCTAAACTTATTACGTTTAAAAACGTGATATAACAGTACAGCCCCAAAAGAGAATCGACGGCTTCGTGGAATTGTTCAAATAAAAATATCACGGATTTTGATAGGTGTAACTTTATATTAGTGATGATCCTGTTGAAATTCCAAACTTATTTATAAATGGCGCCCCGAGAGGATCTTTCGGATAGGACGTCTGCTCAATGCTATTTGAACCTGATTATATAAGGATCACGAATTAGTTGTAGCACACCATCATAATTGAAAGAACCTATTTGACATTTTTAATTTGTTTAAAAATGAAATACTATCGCGCAATAAAAAGTTGCAGAGAGTTAATTCCTTTTTAATGAAGTATTTCTAATCAAAAAATTTCTTTTAAGGATTTCATGGGTCAAAGTGTTTGAAGGAGAGTTTTTGGAAAAAACAGAAAAGAGAAGTAATAGAGCCCCAGACGGGGCTCGAACCCGTGACTTATCATGTCTTCGGGGGATCCGAAGACAACTCGACCTTACCAAGGTCGCGCTCTACCTGCTGAGCTACTGGGGCATTTTTCTATTTAAATAAGTTTTTGTAAAAGATGAGTTGGTGCGGGGGGCGGGAGTTCCAGAAACTGGAAAGTCTCAAATTTCCTTCGAACCCGCGTAGACCTACGTCACTGGATCTTAAGTCTCGTAGTATAAGGCAGCAGTTGCCTTACACACCAGCGCCTATGATCTGACCCTTGTAGGCAAATTGACCTGGCTCGGCCACCCCCGCTCAAAATGGAATATCAATCATTTGGGCGTGTCTCAAGCTTTTAAGGATAGTGCCGGGGGCGGGCATTTCGGAAAGAGCATTCTACTCGATCGTTCGAACCCGCGACCTCCGCTCGCCCAGGTTAAACCAAGACGACCTCCGGATGTCTCAAGAAAGGGCTTTCTTGGGTTATTCTCTATGAAACCGGCTCGGAGAGTGTCCGGCGCTATAACCAGGTTTCTCGTCGAGGCAGTGAGGGTAATCTCCTCATGCATCGTCTCTTAGCCACCCCGGCTTAGTGGTGCTAACTTGTTATAGATAGATTACCTCATTAGTAATTACAATATAAAAGAATATCCCTCTCAGTAGTTAACTTCTGATGTTTCTTATTTGTAGAAAGAGTGAAAGGCTCTTTCTCAAAATAATTTAAAAAATCAACACAGCGAACAAAGTTAGAGGCAAAATAAAAAAAGAAAAAAAGAGCAGGACTAAACAAAATTTATGTAGACTGTTACTGTATAGTCTGAAATTACTTCAAAGTTAAAGAGGATGTCAATCCTTACTCTTTGTCCACTAAGTGCGTCTCGGTACTCTGCAATATCCTCGGGTGAAATTTCAAAACTTTCAGATTCGCTTGTAGAAGCAGGTATATCGAAACCTTCCTTTCCATCACCATCATCATCTTCGTTATCAAGATCCACTTGATGGTCATACACCTTCGATTCAAGATCCCAGAAGAGTATTGTCTGGATGGTGTAGAAAGATACAGTAGCGTCAGTAATATGAACTGTATCACCGGCATTAACCATCGAAAGATCCACCTCAAGGGCCTGTGTCAGATTTATTGTTAACGGATTTGATTTGACATTATGAGCGCCCGTGTCTTGACCGTTTACCAGTACGGTAAGTGTCAGGCTTTCATGTGTGTATGCGGCATTAGTTCCTGCTGGCATCAACATAAGTATAAGTACAAGGCTGAGTACTGAGACTATTAGACTTTTCTTCAGAGATATCACCTCGTCTTTAGAGGAGCTTTGCCGTTAGCCGTTAGAAAAAAAACTCCTAGACTTTTATATTAACCATGTCACCATAGTAGATAAATTTTCTCGTAAATCCCTTCGCCTTAAATTAGGAACGTTCCATTTACAGGCAAGTTTCTCCAATTAAAGAGAAATCCCGAGTTCACATAGGAGATTTTCATCGAATCTGCTTTTGAGATCTACAAGTTTAATCAATTTTTTTTAATAAACTCCACTATTTTATAGATTAAATCGCATCATACTTTACATAGTAAAAGGAGTTGTATATCTCATGGACGTTCATGCAGAACATGGGAAAATTGAAGAAAAAGAATATGACATCGGGGTTCTAGGTGTTTTTGAGAGCGAAACTAGTGATTTTACGAGTAAATCATTACAGGTGGTAGATTCTGCCCTCAATGGCGCTATCAGAGACTTACTTGAGAGTAAAGAGTTTTTAGGTAAATTGAATACCATTGACATACTTCGAACAAAGGGCTTGCTACCTTTAAAACGAATTCTTCTCGTAGGGCTGGGCAAAAAAGACGATTTTAGCATTGAAAGACTTAGACAAGTAAGTGGAAAAACTGCAGTTCGTACTCGAGAATTGAACATCCAAGAAATAGCAACTACTCTCCAAGAAATTCGTCTAAATACTACACCAAGGGATGCCGCGCAGGCGGTAGTTGAAGGAAGTATGCTAGGCATATATCAATTTGTTGAACTTAAAACAACTCACACTGAACCTTTTTCCATAAAGAAGATTCTGCTTTTGGAACGAGATATAGCTGTTATTGATGAAATTCAAGAAGGCGCAAATCTCGGGCAAATTATTGCAGAATCTACTAATTTCACGCGAGATCTTGCTAATATGCCAGCCAATATTGCAACTCCTTCCTACTTAGCAGCAAAAGCTGAAGAACTTGCAACAAACTTTGGCCTTAAATGCAATGTAATAGATGAGTCCACTGCAAAGGAAATAGGGATGAATGCATTCCTTAGTGTAGCACAAGGAAGTGCTCAGCCCGCAAAGTTCATCATTATTGAATATCAATCGTCAAATAAAGAGATATTAGATACTATAGTCGTTGTCGGCAAAGCTATTACGTTTGATTCTGGAGGGCTCTCATTGAAACAGAGGCGAGGTTTAGAGAATATGAAATATGATAAATCGGGCGGATGTGCAGTATTAGGCCTTATGAGTGCAGTAAGACAATTAAAGTTACCAGTCCACTTAGTTGGCCTCATTCCAGCAACAGAAAATTTGCCCAGTGGAAATGCTCTCAAACCTGGCGATGTAGTTAAATCTCTCTCTGGGAAAACTATAGAAATTGTGAATACAGATGCTGAAGGACGGTTAGTATTAGCTGATGCGTTGACATATGCTAAGAAATATTCTCCAACGCTGGTTATCGATTTAGCAACACTTACTGGAGCTTGTAGAGTTGCTCTAGGAACATACGCCAGTGGTATGATGGCAAATAAACAGGCAGAAAATTTTAAGGAAATACTTAAGACAGCTGGTGAGAAAACGGGAGAACGAGTCTGGGAATTACCCCTCTGGGCGGATTATTCTACACTTATCAAAAGTGACTTTGCTGATATAAAAAATGTAGGTGGACGCGAAGGGGCAGCAATTATAGCAGCTGCCTTTTTATCAAAATTTGTAGAACAAGGAATTCCATGGATTCATTTGGATATAGCAGGCACTGCTCGCTCTGATAAAAAGAGAGCCTATATTCCAAAAGGCGCTACAGGGGTAGGGGTAAGGTTGATAATTCAGTTCATTCGTGACTTGCTCGGAAATTAAAGTTGTCATTTAGAAGGTTCTGGTTGGTCCTTTTAGTTCAAGAGGATGG